>JAQBHG010000012.1:0-8445 GCA_032127975.1 Steroidobacteraceae bacterium | reverse complement strand
GCAGCGGTCGCGCGGCGCGCCGTCGTCAACATCACGAAATGCGACGACTGCCACCACCAGCTGTCACTGCATGGCAACAACCGCACTGACAATCCTCAGGTCTGCGTCGCCTGCCATAACCCGAACATGACGGATATCGGTCGGCGTGCTGCTGCGACGGGAACTTGCGCGACCGGGACGGTCCAGGAGCCGATCGATTTCAAGCGCATGATTCACAAGATCCATGCATCGGGTGAAGACGGATCGGGCCGCGAAGGGGAACCGTTCGTAGTGTGCGGCTTCGGTAACAGCGTAAATCTCTTCGAAGTCGGTTTCCCGGGCAGGCTCAAGAACTGCGAGGGCTGTCATCTTGCGAACACCTACTATCCCGTTGATACGGCCAGGGTCTTTGGCACGACAGTGGATGTGGGCGCCGACCGGACCTCGCCGACGGATGACGTCGCGATATCCCCCAATACGTCGGTCTGTTCTGCCTGTCATACGGAAAGTCTCGCAAGACAGCACATGATCCAGAACGGCGGCGATTTCGCAGCGACCAAGGCGGCCAATAGCGCATTGATCTCATCCGGTGTAGAGACCTGCGCGCTCTGCCACGGCCCGGGGCGGATTGGTGACGTGAAGGAAATGCACGAGGTCGGCACCTTCCAGTTCAATTAACGGACATTGGTGGCCGAATGAAGGGACCATCGCTACTGCGGCTTGTCGCGCTGGTCCTCATCGGCCTCGGCGTACCGGTGCTGTCGTCCTCGCAGTCCGCCACGGCGACCGAGGACGCGGCATACAGTGCGAGTGGCGCCGATACCTGCCTCGCCTGCCACAACAATCCGGCGGTCGTCGGCATATTCAAGACCAAGCATGCCGTGCCGACGGATCCGCGCAGCCCGTTCGGTCACGGGCAGCTGCAGTGTGAGTCCTGCCACGGACCCGGTGGGGATCACTCCATCGGCGTTCAGCGTGACGGCAAGTGGACCCCGGTCATCCGCTTTGCCGCCAACTCGGCCGCAAGCGCCGAGACACAGAATGGCAAGTGCCTCGGCTGCCACGAGGCCGATGTCGATTTTGCGTGGCACGGGGGAGCACATGATGACAACCGGGTGAGTTGCGCCGGTTGTCACCAGGTTCACACCGCCAGCAACCCCATATTGAATGTCTCTGCCCAGGCGGAAAAGTGCTTTGGCTGTCATGCATTCCAGAAGAGCGACTCGCTGAAAGCGCATTCGCATCCCGTTCGCGAAGGGAAGATGGCCTGCAGCGCTTGTCACAGCCCGCACGGCGCGACGACCGAGAACATGCTTGTCCGGCAGACGATCAACGACACCTGCTACCAGTGCCATGCTGAAAAGCGCGGGCCCTTCCTGTGGGAGCATGCGCCGGTGGCCGAGGACTGCAACACCTGTCACGAGCCGCATGGATCGAATCATGCCGGCATGCTGGTGCGCAGCGCGCCGCTGCTTTGCCAGGGCTGTCATTCGCAGAGCGGCCATCCGAGTATCGCCTACGATGCCGGAGGCCTGGCGGGCGGCACGCCATCGCAGTACCTGCTGGGCCAGAGCTGCATGAATTGCCATTCGCAGGTGCATGGTTCGAATCACCCCTCCGGGTCGAAACTGATGCGTTGACGGACTTCGATGGATTCCGTCGGCGATTGAGAGGTCGAGTAGATGTCCGATACCAGCTGGACCCGATGCAGATCCCCTGCGATGTTCACGATCGTGGCATTCGGGCTGGGCGCTTCGGTCTCCGGAGCAGCGCCACTACCCGACACGTCTGCGTGGAAGTGCGAGAGCTGCCCGTTTGAAAGTGGCTACAGCGCGGAGATTACGACGGGCGGCAGTTACGTCAGCGAGGATGCCGCCACATTCGGTGATGCTACCGGCTACGAAGAGAAAGGCGCTTATGCCAATGTCGACGGCGAGGGCCATTACGCGACCGAAGCCTATCGGCTGAACTGGCTGGTAGAGGACCTTGGACTCGACTCGAGGGTCGTTGAAATCGACGGCGCGCGCCCCGGGACATTCGACTACCGGCTCGCGTACCGCCGGATACCGCGCCACAGGTTCGATAGCACCAGCACCATATTCACGCACGAGTCCGGCAATCTCCTTGCCCTGCCGTCGGCCTGGACATTTGCCGGGACGACGCCGGGCCTCACCGGCCTGGCGGCGAATCTATTCTCAAAGGACATCGAGAGCGACCGCGAGATACTCGAAGTCGGCGGCCGCTACCTGCCGACCAGCCGCATCCGGCTGTTTGCCGACTTCCAGCGGCAGGAACACGAGGGCACAAACATCCTTGGCGGATCCTATTTCACGAATGCCAGCCTTCTGCCGCACCAATTCGACTATCAGACGGACCAGCTCGACGCCGGGATCCGCTACGACGGGGACAGCGGCTACCTGAAGCTCGCGTACTACGGATCATTCTTCGATGACAGGTTCGATGCCGTCCGCTGGGAGAACCCGTTCATTTCAGCGCCCGGCGCCGAACGCGGCGCGCTCGCTGAATCGCCGGACAGCGATTTCCAGCAGCTGGCACTCAGCGGCGCCTATCGCGCTGCACTGCTGGACACGAACATCACATTCTCAGCGGCGATGGGCCGCGGGAAACAGAACGACACGCTGCTGCCATACACGACCAATCCCAACATCGTGACCGCTCCCCTGCCGCGGTCCACGCTGGATGCGGAAATCGGCACGACGAATGCCGCACTGACCGTAACCTCGCGGCCATTTTCAAGGGCCCGCGTGAAGGTCGCCGTCCGCTACGATGAACGCGACAACAAGACTTCCCGGTTGCCGTGGTCGCGCGTCATCACCGACACCTTTGCTTCCGGCGAAAGCGAATTCAATGTCCCATACAGCTTCAAGCGCTTGCGGCTGAACCTGGGTGCGGATTACCGGCTGTCCGATACGCTCAGGGCCTCCGGTGGCTACGACCGCACCGAACTCGACAGGGATTTCCGGGAAGTTGCGGAGCAGACCGAGGATTCCGGCTGGGGACGATTGCAGTGGCGCCCCAACTCATACCTGGACATCGTCGCGCGCGGCGGCATTTCCCGGCGGGACGTCAATCGCTACGACGGGACGGTGGCGGCGGTTCTTGGGCAGAATCCGCTGATGCGAAAATACGACCTGGCCTATCGCTACCAGCAGTTCGGTGAATTGTCCGCTTCGGCCTCGCTGCCCAAGTTGCCAATTGCCGTCAGTGTCACGGCGTTCTATTCGGATGACGACTACAAGAACTCACTAGTCGGATTGACCGCGGGCGATGAGCTCCGCGTGGCTGCAGACCTGAGCTGGTCCGTCTCGGAAAAGGCCTCGGTCTACCTGACGGGCGGCTTCGAGGACATCGACGCACAGCAGGCCGGAAGCGCGATCTTTGCCGCACCCGACTGGCGGGCAAGTCACTCCGACGAGTTCCTGAGCTATGGCGGCGGCTTCCGCATCACCGGGATCGGCGAAAAGGTCGATCTGCAGCTTGATTACATGCGCGCGCAAGGCAATACCGAAATCGAAGTCTTCAGCGGCGGCGGGGTCAGCCGCTTTCCGGACCTCGAATCCACGCTCGACTCGCTGCGCGCGAAGTTGCTCTATCGCTGGTCCGAGAAGCTCGAGGCGAGCCTGCAGTTGCGCTACGAGAATTTCTCGACCGACGACTGGTCGCTGCAGGCCGTTGCTCCGGACACGCTGCCAACGATCCTCACACTGGGCGCACAGCCCTACGACGACGAAGTCTGGATGATCGGTATCGGTTTCCGCTACCTGATGGGCGGTCAGTAGCCGGTGGAATCCCGCTTCAGGCGGGCAATCGCTACGCCACGCCTGCAAAACAGCTTCCCGTCTTCCCGAGCTTGTCCAGGTCGAGCAGCGTGACTTCGCGACGATCCACTGACACAAGCCCGTTTTCCTCGAAGCGCGAAAACACCCGACTGACGGTTTCGGTGGCGAGCCGCAGGTAATTGGCGATGTCGCGCCGCGACATCGCGAGCATCAGATTGGTTTCCGAATGGCCACGCGCCTTCATTCGCGACGACAGCGATACCAGAAAGCCGGCAACGCGTTCCTCTGCGCTGAAGTCACCGGCCAGCGCATGGCTGATTGCCAGCTCCTTTGACATCAGGCGCAACATCGAATGCTGCAGACCGGGTATCTGGCGGCCGAGATCGGTGATCTGGCCGTAGGGCAGTTCGCAGACCGATGCCGTATTGAGCGCAACGGCATTGCACTGGTGCTTCTCTGGCCAGATGGCGTCCAGCCCGATCAGCTCGCCAGGCAGGTGGAAGCCGAGCACCTGTTCGCGCCCATTGGCCTCGACCATGTAGGACTTGAAGAATCCACCGCGCACCGCGTAAAGGACGCGCAGAGGGTCGCCGATGCGAAACAGGTGATCGCCTTCGTTCACGGGACCGCGCGGCGCGACCAGTTGCTCCAGGCGCTGGATGTCGCCGATCCCAAGGCCCATCGGCAGGCACAATTCCGCAAGCGAACAACTGCTGCAGCTGCGGCGCAACTCGTAGAGATTGAGCGGTGATGGTGACGCGGTGCCGCTCAATTGGAAGCCCCCAAGCCAAAGCGGCATTGTACACGGTGGGTCTGTGCGCGAAGTGACCCCTCAGACGATGCGCGAAAAACGGCGTTTACCGCTGTCGGAGTCCTGATTCAGGTGGGCGTCGAATTGCATCGCGATCGCCCGCACCAGCAGCCGTCCGAGCGGCGTGACGGTGAGGCGCCCGGCGCCGATCTCAAGCAGTCCGTCCTTTTCGAGCGGCTCCAGATTCGCGAGTTCGGCGGCGAAATGCGAGCTGAAATCGACGTTGTAGCGTTCGCCGAATTTCTGCAGATCAAGTTCTCCGCGGCACATGAGTGCGCGGATCGCGGCACGACGGATCCGGTCCTCGTGTGTCAGGCGATAACCGCGCCAGATCGGCAGGTGCCCGGAGTCCAGCGCCGCGGCCCAGTCGTCCAGCAAGCGATGGTTCTGGACGTACAGGTCGCACACTTGGCCGATGGCGCTCATGCCGAGTCCCACCAGGTCGAGCCCGGCGCGGGTTGAGTAGCCCTGGAAATTGCGCTGCAAGCTCCCGTCGGCAAGGGCAATGGAGAGCTCGTCATCGGGAAGCGCAAAGTGGTCCATGCCGATGTAGATGTAGCCTGCGGCGGTCAGCTTGTCGATCGTGATGCCAAGCAGCGCAAGCTTCACCTCCGGCGGGCAAAGGTGCTCGGTCTTGATCTGTGTCTGCGCCTTGAAGGTCTGTGGTAGGTGTGCATAGCTGTAGGCGGCCACGCGGTCGGGTCGCGCTGCGATCACCTGATCGAGTGTGTGCGCGAACCCCTCTTCCGTCTGCCTGGGAAGACCATAGATCAGATCCACTGATATCGACTGAAACCCATGGCGTCGCGCGGCGGTCATTACGGCGAGAACATCCTCGCGCGGCTGGATCCGGTTGACCGCCTTCTGGACCTCCAGGTCGAAATCCTGGACGCCCAGGCTGATGCGGTTGAAGCCCTCCGCTGCGATCGCCCCAAGCCGCGCATCGTCCACGGTGCGCGGATCGACTTCAATCGAAAATTCGCGCCGGCTATCGTCGCGCAGTGAAAAGCTGTGGCGCATGTAGCGCATCAACTCGGCGAGTTCGGCATCGCTCAGGAAAGTCGGCGTGCCGCCTCCGAAGTGCAGCTGATCCACGGTCCGGTCGCGGTCGAACAAGCGGGCCTGTAATTCGATTTCGCGCTGCAGGCGGCTCAGGTAGCGCGCACCAGCCGTACGGTCACGCGTGATCACCCTGGTGCAGCCACAGTAGAAACACGGTGACGTGCAGAATGGCACGTGCACGTAGATCGAGAGCGGACGTGGGATCGGGTCGTCATTGGACGCCCGGGCGGCCTTCAGGTAATCGGCTTCGCCGATGGCCTCGCTGAACTGGAGTGCGGTCGGATAGGAGGTATAGCGCGGCCCCGGCACGTCATAACGGCGCACGACAGCAGCATCGAAACGGACCCCGCCCCCCATGAGCAAATTCTGCGGCGGGAGGCACGCAGGCCGCATTGACCTGTGTCAGTCGCTGCCCGCCTGCCCCGGCCGCCAGCCCTGGACCCATTCCACGAACTTGTCCGGCGCAAGCGGCCGAGCGTAATGGTAGCCCTGGGCGAAGTCACAACCCATTGCGGTCAGTTCCTGCCCGACTCGCTCGTCCTCCACGCCCTCCGCGACCACGACCAGGTCGAAGGAGTGCCCCAAGGCGATGGTCTGCTCGACGATCTTGCGGTCGGCCTTGTTGGCGAGCATGTTCATCACGAAGGACTTGTCGATTTTCAGCTCGTCTGCGGGGATTTCCTTCAGGTAGGACAGGCAGGAATACCCGGTGCCGAAATCGTCGATCGAGACCCGCGCGCCCAGCTCGCGAAGTTCGGTCAGCACGCGGTGACTGCGCTGCCGGTCGATCATCAACGCGTTCTCGGTGACTTCGACGGTCAGCCGCGAAAGGTCCACGGACCAGAGACCCGCCGCGCCCTGGACCATGTCGACAAGATCCGGGTTGCAGATCAATGACGGCGAGACATTCACGGCCACGCACATCCGCCCGAGCGTCTCGGGCCATTCACTCAGCTGGCGCAGCGCGCGGTGGAAGGCGAATTGCGTCAACGGGTCGATCTGGCCGGTCATCTCGGCAACGTCGATGAAGATTTCCGGCGGGACATTTCCTGCCTCGGGCCGGTTCCAGCGCATCAGCGCTTCGGCGCCCACGATGCGCTGGTCCCGCAGCGCGATCTTGGGCTGGTAGTTCAGGATCAGGTCGCCGTGCTCGAGGGCTTTCGCGAGCTGCGCCTCGAGGTCCCATCCGGCGACGAGCTCATCGGCCTTGCGTGCGGTATAGACGGTGACCGGCTGCGAGGTCTTCCAGGCCTCCAGCAGCGCGATCTCGCTGCACTGCATCAGCGCCTCGGGCGTGCGGCCATGGGCAGGGAACATGCCGATGCCGACGGAAAGCCGGACCGTCGCCTGCTGGCCGCCGGAAGCGAGGGGCTCGGTGCCGGCACGCAGGATCTTGTTGGCGGCGAGGATCGCGTGTCCCTGGTTTCGCAGGTTCGACAGCACGAAGGCGAATTTGCGGTCGCTGAGGCGCGTGAAGTAATCGCCCGGGCGCAATACCAGGGCCAGGCGGTTGCGCAGTTCGTCCAGCATGCGACCGGCATTCACGTGACCGACATTCGCATAAAGGCGCTCGAGCTGGTGCACGTAGACCACGAGGACCGCGACATCGTATAGCTTGCTCTCGCGTACCACGACGCGCGCCCGAATGGCCTCGAGGCAGTCCGAGTAGCTGCTGGATCCGACGGGACTCAGGACCGCGGTGTTCATTTGTCAGTTCAGGTAGTAATCGGCCGGGTCGATGTCGAAAGCGCCGGGCTCGAGGCCGGACTCGATCCACAGCGACGACTGGTCATCGGCGGTCGCAGCCATCTGGTTGAGGTCAATGACGCGGTAGTCGTCGAGAGTCTTCTTGTCCTTGTCCAGGATGATCATGACTTCCGGCCGCAGGCGCCGGATGCGGCTTTGCGCGGTGACCACCGCAACCTCGCCGGTATTCAGCAGGACCAGCGTGCCGGTCGGGAACATGCCGATCGCCTGGGTGAACTGGTCGACGATCTCGGCCTGGAATTCGACGCCGGCGAGGGCCCGCAACTCGCGCAGCGCGCCATAGGACGACTGCGTGCTGGCGTAGGGCCGCGACGTGATCATTGCATCGTAGGTATCCACGATACCGGCAATGCGTCCGTACACGGGAATTTCGCCGCCCTTGAGACCGTTGGGATAGCCCGAGCCGTTGAAGCGCTCATGGTGGTAAGCGACCATGTCGAGCACACGCTTGTCGACGCCGCCGGCTTCCTGCAGCACTTCGATGCCGAACTCGACGTGCTGCCGCACGTGCTTCATCTCCGTGGCATCAAGCTTTCCAGGCTTGTTCAGCAATTCCTCGGGGATCCGGATCTTGCCGACGTCGAGCAGCATGGCACCGAGCGCCACGACGCGCAGCGCATCGCGATCCAGGCCGATCTCGCGACCGAGCACCGTCGCCCAGACCGATGAGGCCATGGAATGTGAATAGAGGTAACCGCCCTTGCGCCGGATCCGCATCAGGCAGGACATGGCGGCGGGATTGCGCAGCACGCTGTCCACCATGGGTTCGACGGCGCTTTCAAGCTTGCGCACGTCCAATTTGCCGGAACGGCGCAGCGCGCCCATGACGTCTTTGACGGTGCTGTACACGCCGGTCTGGATGCTGGATGCCGGCTTGATCTCGCTCTTGAGGCCGCGCATGGCCTCGGCCGGCTTCTTGTCAGCGTGCGGGATCGGCGGCGGTAATTCCGTAATGGTGTCGTCGTCTTCCTTGCGGGTGTCGACGACCACGTGCCGGCAATGGGCACGCAACGCGTCGATTTCCTC
>JAQBHG010000011.1:0-17303 GCA_032127975.1 Steroidobacteraceae bacterium | reverse complement strand
CGTCGGCATCTACCTGCCGCTCGAGCTCTCGACGCCGATCTTCGTGGGCGGCCTGATCGCGGAACTCGTCACACGCTGGCACAAGCGCCGCAATCCAAAGGGCGATCCGGAATTGCTGAGGCAGAACGGCTTGTTGTTCTCGGCTGGCCTGATCGCGGGTGAGGCGATCGTCGGCGTGCTGATCGCCATCCCGATCGTCGCGAGCGGCGATGCCGACGTGCTGGCGGTCGCGGAATCGATGCGGCCTGGGCAGTGGGCCGGCATCGCGGCACTCGCAGCATTCGGCTGGTGGATGTACCGGGCGGCGACGCGCGGGGCGCGCACCTGATCCGCCCGCGCAGCGGTGAATGAGCGACTCTCAAGCATCCCGCACCAGGCTCACGATCGCATTGGCGATCATCTACCTCGTCTGGGGATCGAGTTACTTCGCGACCAAGATCATGGTGACCGACGAGCCTCCGCTCGTCGCGGCGGGCCTGCGCTTTTCGACGGCCGGGCTGCTGCTGATGACCTTCGCGTGGTGGCGCGGCGGGCCGCCGATACTGACGCGCACCGAGTTGTGGCATGTGCTCGTGATGGGCTGCCTGTCGGTGCTCTTCAGCAATGCCTGCCACGTGACCGCGATGCAGTTCGTGCAGTCCAATACGGCGGCGCTCCTGAATGCGACTCCCGCGCTGTGGATCGCCTGGCTCGGCAGATTCGGCCAGCGCCGTAGCGATCTCTCCGCGACCGCGCGGCTCGGTCTGCTCGTGGGGCTGGCCGGCGTGCTGCTCGTGCTGGCACCAAAGGGCGGGTTTCATCTCGCCGGTCTCGGCTGGCAGCTCCTGATCCTGCTTGGTTGCCTGAGTTGGTCCCTCGGCACCATTTACTACCGCAACGCGCGTGCATCGAATCCGCCCCTGATGTTCGCGGCGCTGCAGATGCTGGCGGGCGGCCTCGGATTGCTTGCCGCCTCCTCGGTCGCGGGACAGTCCTTCGATTTTCACTGGACCAGCCGCGGGCTCCTGGCGTTCATCTGGCTCACGCTGATGAGTTCCTGCGTAGCCTACTCCGCCTATGCCTGGCTCACGGTCCACACGTCGCCGGTGCTGGTCGGGTCCTACGGATACGTCAATCCGGCCATCGCTGCGTTGCTGGGCTGGGTCCTGCTCGACGAAACCCTGAGCGGCGTGCAGATTACGGGAATGCTGGTGATCCTTCTCGCAATCGCGCTGGTGACGGGCTATCTGCGACCGATGCCTAGAATGGCCACCAGATGAATATCGATACGCCGCAGCCTGCGACACCGGATGCGGCGACAGCCGGCACCACCCTGGACCGGACGTGGCGCTGGGCGCTGGTGCTCGGCGTCGCCGGCACGATACTTGCCGTCGGTCCGCCCGATGGCATCACGCAGGAAGGCTGGCGGCTGCTCGCGATATTCGTCGCGACCATCGCGGCTTCGATCGTGCGCCCCGCGCCGATGGGCGCGGTGGTTTTCATTGCCGTCTGCGTGCTCGCGTTCACCGGCACGATGACGCCGGTCGACGCGCTTGCCGGCTACGCCGACCCGATAGTCTGGCTGGTTCTCTGCGCTTTCATGATCTCGCGCTCCGTCACGAAGACGGGGCTGGGCCGGCGCATTGCCTTCGGGTTCATCAATCTCCTCGGCAATCGCTCACTGGGCCTGGCATACGCGCTGGTTGCGACCGATACGGTTCTCGCTTCCGTCGTGCCATCCAATGCCGCCCGCGCGGGCGGCATCGTGTTTCCCGTGGCTCGCAGCGTGGCTGAGGCCTACGAGTCCACGCCGGGCCAGACGCGGCGGCGTCTGGGAGCCTTCCTGATGGCGGCTGTCTACCAGGCCGACGTGGTCGCCTGCGCGATGTTCCTGACCGGCCAGGCTTCCAACGTCATCATCGCGAAGTTTGCACTGAGTGCCGGCGGTATCGAGCTCTCCTACTCCACATGGTTCATCGGTGGCGTCGTTCCCGGCATCGTGTCGCTGCTGCTGGTCGTGTACCTGATCTACCGGATCTATCCGCCCGAGGTCACCCACACGCCGCATGCCACCCAGTTGGCGCGCGACGAGCTCTCGCGCATGGGCCCGATGTCACGCGATGAACGCATCATGCTGGCAGTCTTCGTGCTGATCGCGGGACTGTGGATGACGACGACCTGGCACCATCTCCCTTACACGGTCGTGGCGCTTTTCGGCGTCAGCGCATTGCTGCTGGCCAATGTGCTTTCCTGGGAGGATGTACTGAGCGACCGCGCGGCCTGGGACACCTTCATATGGTACGGCGGGCTCGTGCACATGGCTGAGGCGCTCGGCGATACCGGGGTCACGCGGCAGTTTGCAGAAATTTCCGCCGGAATGATGGCTGGCTGGGGCTGGGAAATCGCGCTCGTAACCCTGCTGCTGGTCTATTTCTACGCACATTACGGATTCGCGAGCATCACCGCGCACGTCACGGCGATGTTCATCCCTTTCCTGGTCGTGATGATTGCAGCCGGTGCGCCCCCGGCGCTCGCCGTGCTCGGGCTTGCCTATGCGTCGAACCTGCAGGCGTCACTGACCCATTACGGTACGACCCCGGCGCCGATCTATTTCGGCTCCGGCTACGTCACGCAACGGGAGTGGTGGACCGTAGGCTTCGTGATCTCGCTCGTCACGCTGGCCATCTGGGGAACTCTGGGGCTCGCGTGGTGGAAATTGCTGGGGTGGTGGTGATCTGCCGGGTGTCTCGTTGTTGACGGGTGTGCTGCGCAAGTACATTCTCATGCACGACACGCGCTTCTGATCACCCGAAAATGAAACACCAGGACCACGATCCGGCACGACGGATGTTGCTACGCCAATCGATCGCACTCGCCGGTGCGGCGGCTTTGGGTGGCGCATCAGGTTGCGTGTATTCTGCCGCTGCCCCCGGCGTGGACAGCAGCCTGCCGCCGTCGGACCCGCATCCGGCGCTCGGACGCACGCTGATGCGCATCGGCTTCGGGTCCTGCGCCAATGAGGGGAAGTCCCAGCCCATCTGGGACGCGATACTCGCGAGACAAAGCGATCTGTTCGTGTTCCTCGGCGACAACATCTACGGGGACACGCGCGACATGTCCGTGCTGCGCGCGAAGTACGCGCAATTCGCGGCACAATCCGGCTTCGCCCGGTTGCGCGCCGCAACTCCGGTCGTCGCGATCTGGGACGACCACGATTTTGGCGAGAACGATGCAGGCGGCGATTACCCGATGAAGGAGGAGACGCGGCGGATCTTCCTCGATTTCTGGGAAGAGCCCGCCGGATCACCGCGCCGCGACCGCGACGGTGTCTACGCGTCCTATGTATTTGGTCCGCCGGGCAAGCGCGTGCAGGTGATCCTGCCGGACCTGCGCTACAACCGCACGCCCGTCCTCAAGCTCGACCTGGCGGGTGCCGACTACGAGACGTGGGCAAGGGCCCGGCTGGCGGCGGGGCTGCCGGTGCCGGGACCGTACGCCCGCAATCCCGACCTGCTGGCGACGATGCTCGGCGAACGGCAGTGGCAATGGCTCGAACGGCAGCTCGAGGTGCCTGCCGAAGTGCGCCTGATCGGATCCAGCCTGCAGGTGCTCGCCGATTTCACGGGATGGGAGGCATGGGTCAATTACCCGCGGGATCACCAGCGCCTGATCGACCTGATTCGCCACAAGAACGCGAATGGCGTCGTGTTCCTGAGCGGCGACATCCACTACGCCGAACTGTCGAAGCTGGACGTCAATGTGCCGTACACGCTGTGGGACCTGACTTCTAGCGGCCTGACGGAAGAATGGCCCGTGCCGACACCCAACGCGAATCGCGTGAGTGAGGTGTTGCCCGAGGCCAATTTCGGATTCATCGACATCGACTGGCAAGGGCCGTCGACTCGCCTCACGCTCGGTATCGTCGATGCCAGGGGCAAGACACGAATGTCCCGGGAAATCAGGCTGGCCAGCCTGGCCGGCGGCGGCCGTCAAACGTAGCGAAATACGAAGACGGCCAGGACCACCGACAACAACGTCGCAACCCATAGCGACGCGCCGACAAATGCCAGCCACAGCAGGTGAACGAACGCCGCCGCCAGCAGCGAGACGAACAGCCGATCACCGCGCGTCGTATCGATGCCCAGCACACCGCGGCGCGGGTTGCCCCCGGGAGTGTGCAGCTCCCAAATAGTCATGACGATAATCATTGCGGCAATGAAGCTGAAAAAAATGCCGGTCTGCCAGGTCCACGCCATCCAGCCGAGCCCGTCGGAATTCATCTCCGCCTCCGTCAAACGCGCCCGAGGGCGAAGCCCTTGGCGATGTAGTTGCGAACGAAATATATGACGAACGCACCGGGAACTATGGTCAGCGCTCCCGCCGCAGCCAGCAGACCCAGCTCGTATCCGGAGGTGCTTGCGGTTCGCGTCATCACTGCAGCGATCGGCTTGGCGACAACCGCAGTCAGCGTCTTGGCCAGCAGCAGCTCGACCCAGGAGAACATGAAGCAGAAAAACGCCGCGACCCCGATGCCGGCCGCGATCGTCGGGATGAATATCCGGATGAAGAAACGCCAGAACGGATAACCATCGACGAATGCGGTTTCGTCCAGTTCCTTTGGCACGCCGGACATGAATCCTTCGAGGATCCATACCGCCAGCGGGATGTTGAACAGGCAGTGTGCGAGCGCCACCGCGATATGAGTGTCGAACAATCCGATGGCGGAATACAACTGGAAAAACGGCAGCGCAAATACCGCGGGTGGCGCCATGCGGTTGGTGAGCAGCCAGAAGAACAGGTGCTTGTCGCCCATGAAACGATAGCGCGAAAACGCGTACGCGGCGGGCAGCGCCAGTGTCACGCTGATGACCGTATTCATCAGCACGTAGGCGAGTGAATTCAGGTAGCCGGTGTACCAGGTCGGGTCGGTCAGGATCGTGCGGTAGTTCTGCAGCGTGAAATGATCCGGCCACAACGTGAATGACCCAAGGATCTCGTTGGTCGTCTTGAACGACATGTTCAGCAGCCAATAGATCGGCAGCAGCACAAACAGGATGTACAGCGCCGGGAGCAGCCACTTTATCCGCCTCATTGCCGCACCGCTGCGCGCAGGGTTCCCATCACTGCGCCTCGTCGCGGGTCATCACCGCATAGAAGATCCACGACAGCAGCAGAATGATCAGGAAATAAATCAGCGACATGGCCGCCGCCGGGCCCAGATCGAACTGGCCCAGCGCGATCTTGACCAGGTCAATCGACAGCAGTGACGTGGCATTGCCGGGACCGCCGCCGGTCAGCACGATGGTTTCGGTGTAGACCATGAAGCTGTCCATGAAGCGCAGCAGCACGGCGATCATCAGCACGCGCTTCATCTTCGGCAACTGGATGTAGCGGAACACGGCCCAGGCCGATGCGCCGTCGATTTTCGCCGCTTCGTAGAAGGCATTTGGAATGGCCGACAAGCCGGCGTAGGCGAGCAGCACCACCAGCGACGTCCAGTGCCAGACATCCATCGCGATCAGCGTGGACCAGGCCGCCAGCGGCTGGCGCGTAAAATTGTAGTCGATGCCGAGCGCGTTCAGCGAGTGGCCGAGCAGACCGATGTCGGGCAATGCAAGGATATTCCACATGGCGCCGACGACATTCCACGGAATGAGCAGCGGCATTGCCATCAATACCAGGCAGACTGACGCCCACGGGCCACGCCGCGGCATCGCCAGCGCAATGGCCACGCCAAGCGGCAGCTCGATGGCGAGGATGATCGCCGTGAACAGCAGCTGGCGCTGAAGTGCCTCGTGGAAGCGCGACGAATGCAGAATCTGCTCGAACCAGGTAACGCCCTCGAAGAAGAACTGGTTGTCGCCGAAGGTCTCCTGCACCGAGTAGTTGACGACCGTCATCAGCGGAATGACGGCGTTGAAGGCGACCAGCACGACCACCGGCATCACCAGCCACCAGGCCTTCTGATTTGGCGTGCGCCCGTTCATCCGGGCCCTCCCGCCTGGCGCCACCCATCCGCGTACAGGTAGGTGAACGAGGGGTCGAATTGCAGGAACGCCCGTTCCGAGGGCAGCGGCATGTCCTCGCCCACCAGCATCCGGATGGTGGACTGCCCGTGCCGCGTCTCCACGACGCGAAAGCGGCCGGCGTCCGCGATCTTGTCGATGCTCACCGGGATGCCGGTTCCGGCAAACGAAACGAACTCCGGCCGCACGCCGATCTGGAGTTGCGCTCCCGCGGGGACCGCTCCCGGCGCAGCTGCCATCTGCACCGCATGCCCGGCGAAGCGCGCCACGCCGCCGTCATATGTCGCCGGCAGCAAATTCATTCCAGGCGAGCCGATGAAGTGCCCGACAAAAGTGTGCTGCGGCCGCTCGAACAGGTCCACCGGCGTTCCTGCCTGCACCACGATCCCGTCGTTCATCACGATCACGCGGTCGGCGAAGGTCAGCGCCTCGGTCTGGTCGTGCGTCACGTAGATCATCGTGATGCCGAGCCGCCGATGCAGTTCCTTCAGCTTGGAACGCAGGCGCCACTTCAGCTGCGGATCGATCACCGTCAATGGCTCGTCGAACATGATCACGTTGACGTCGGAGCGCACCAGACCGCGTCCGAGCGAGATTTTCTGCTTCCCGTCGGCCGTCAATCCGGATGCCCTGCGATCCAGCATGTCTCCGAGATCGAGCAGGGCTGCAATCTCGCGCACGCGGCGGTCAACCGCATCGCCACGCACACCGCGATTGCGCAGCGGAAAGGCGAGGTTGTCGTACACGCTCATGGTGTCGTAGACGACCGGGAACTGGAATACCTGTGCAATGTCGCGCGCATCGGGCGCCAGTGCAGTGACATCGCGATCGTCGAACCAGACCGATCCTCCGCTCGGTTTCAGCAGGCCGGAAATGATGTTCAGGAGCGTCGTTTTGCCGCAGCCAGAAGGTCCCAGCAGCGCGTTGGCGCTGCCGTCCGGGAATGCCAGCTCGAATCGCTTCAGCGCCCAGTCGGAATCCGCCGCCGGGGCGGGCCGGTAACTGTGCCTAAGATTCTTCAGGCTGATGCGCGCCACGTGCTCTCTCAGTCTTCCGCCGCGCCGACACAGCGACCGTCGGGAGCAAAGTACAGGGCACGCGAAACATCAAGGCCGAACGCCGCGGTCGCGCCCACGTCGTACCCGCATATGCCATGCGACTGCGACACCCAGGTGCGCCCGCGCAGGTCGAAGTGCACGACGCTTTCCGAACCGCTGATCTCGGCGATCGCAACACGTCCTTCAACCCTGATCGCGTCATTCGCGCCAGCGGCCAGTGGCTGCACGCGATGCGGCCGCAGGCCGAGCGTGTACGGTCCATCCGCCAGTTGCGCGAGTCCGCGCCCGGCCGGCCAGGAGGTCACGTCGGCGAGCTCAAAGCGCCCGTCGCGCTTCACGACCGGCGCGCAATTCATCGGCGGATCGGAAAATGCGTGAGCGGCGAGCAGGTAGGCCGGCCGGCGATAGACGTCCGATGTCGCGCCGAACTGGGTGATCCTACCCTCGTGGATCGTCGCCGTGTGGCCGCCGAGCAGCAGTGCTTCGGTGGGCTCGGTCGTGGCATAGACCACCGTGCAGTCCCGATCGGCGAATATCCGCGGCAATTCGTCGCGCAGCGCCTCGCGCAGCTTGTAGTCGAGATTGGCGAGCGGTTCATCGAGCAGCACGAGGCCGGCATCCTTGACCAGCGCGCGCGCCAGCGCGGTGCGCTGCTGCTGCCCACCGGACAGCTCGGCCGGCCGCCGGTCAAGCAGCGGGGACAACTGCAGGAGTTCTGCGATGCGCCCGACCCTGGCCTTGATTTCGCCGCGGCTGACGCGCGCAACCCGGAGCGGCGAGGCGATGTTCTCGAAGACGCTCAGGTGCCCGTAATTGATGAACTGCTGATAGACCATCGCCACGCCTCGGCCCCGCACCGGCACCCCGGTTACATCGTGTCCGTCAAACCACAGCTCGCCGGCGGTGGGCCTCAGCAGGCCCGCCATCAGGCGCATCAACGTGGTCTTGCCGGCCAGCGTCGGTCCAAGCAGGATATTGAATCCCTGCGGAGCGAACGCGACGTCGACCGGATGGATGTGTGTCTGGCCATCCACCCGCAGTTCGACGCCGCGAAGTTCGAGTCCCGATCGGGTCACGGGGATATCGTTCAGGGCTTCGCTGCCCAGCGCTTCACCAGTTCGTCGTAATCAATGGTCTGGCCCTTGGGCTTTTCGTTGGCGAGTTTGGCCTTTGGCCCGTCGGGCTTGCCGATCCACAGCTTCGGATCCTTCGGCTTGTTCAGGCGCGGCCCGCAGCCACCGTAGGTCTTCGCCCTTTCATCGGCCGACTGCATGCGCGCCATCACGTCATCCATTTCCCCGGCGAGGTGGTCCATCGCCTGCTGCGCCGTGGACGCACCGGAATTCACCTCCCCGATGTTCTGCCACCAGAGCTGGGCGAGCTTCGGATAGTCGGGCACGTTGATGCCGGTTGGAGTCCACAGGACGCGATCCGGTGAACGGTAGAACTCGACCAGGCCTCCGAGCTTCGGTGCGCGATCGGTGAAGGATTTGTGCCGGATCGTGCTGTCGCGCACGAATGTCAGCCCGATCTGGCTTTTCTTCACGTCCACGGTCTTCGAGACGGTGAACTGCGCGTAGAGCCACGCGGCCTTGCGGCGATTCACCGGCGTGGACTTCAGCATCGTCCACGAACCCGCATCCTGGTAGCCGAGCTTCATGCCCTCCTGCCAGTACGGCCCGTGCGGCGACGGTGCCATCCGCCACAGCGGCATGCCCTTGTCGTCGACGGTGTTGTTGCCGTCCTTCCTGGGCCGGACCATTTCCGACGTGAAGGCCGTGTACCAGAAGATCTGCTGCGCGACATTGCCCTGCGACAGCGCCGGCAACGACTGGTAAAAGTCATAGTCGGCGGCGCCGGGTGGCGCGTACTTGCGCAGCCATTCGTCCCATTTTGCGATCGCATACACCGCAGCCGGACCATTGGTCTCGCCGCCGCGCGTAACCGACGCGCCGGACGGATTGCAGGACCCCTTTTCCATCCGGATTCCCCACTCATCGATCGGGCGGCCGTTCGGCAAGCCACGGGAACTTGCACCGGCCATCGACAGCCAGGCATCGGTCATGCGCCAGCCGAGATCCGGCGCACGCTTGCCGTAATCCATATGGCCATAGATGCGCTTGCCGTCGATCTGCTTGACCTGCACGCTGAAGAACTCGGCGATATCCTCATAAGCGGACCAGTTCACCGGCACGCCGAGTTCGTAGCCGTATTTTTCCCGGAATCGTTTCTTGAGGTCGGGGCGTTTGAACCAGTCGTAGCGGAACCAGTACAGATTGGCGAACTGCTGGTCGGGCAGCTGCCAGATCTTGCCGTCGGGCCCGGTGGTGAACGAGATGCCGATGAAATCCTTGATGTCGAGCGTCGGCAGCGTCACGGCCTTGCCTTCGCCAGCCATCCAGTCAGTGAGGTTGACCGCCGATTGCAGGCGGGAATGCGTGCCGATCAGGTCGGAATCATTGATGTAGGCGTCATACAGACTGCGGTTGGTCTGCATCTGCGTCTGCACCGCCTGCACGACCTCGCCTTCGCCCAGCACCTGATGATTGACCTTGATGCCGGTGATTTCCTCGAAGGCCCTGGCCAGGATCTTCGACTCATACTCGTGCGTCGGGATTGTCTCCGACAGCACGTTGATCTCCATGCCCTTGAATGGCTTCGCGGCGTTGACAAACCACTCCATCTCCTTCAACTGCTGCTCTTTCGTCAGCGTCGAAGGCTGGAACTCCGCGTCAACCCATCGCTTTGCCGCAGCCACGTCGGCGTGGCTCGACGTGATGCATGCCGTCGCCAGAAAGGTCGCCAGGATTCCTGCTGCCAGCTGTTTTTTTCTCATGATGGCTCCGGTCCCTTGGGCGCAGAATGGTCGGCGGCATCGTATCAGCGAACCGCAAACGAATGTAATCACCGCGAAGCCGGGGCCGTACCCCGGTATCGCCCTTCACGGCCTGCGCAGTTTCGCGCATGATCGGCTATCCGCAGCCGAGCCCTCAATGACGAAATCGTCTGACGCCGAGAACTTCCAGGCCGAGATTATCAAGCGCTATGACGCTCCGATGTACCGGGCCATGCTCGAGGTTTATGGCGACCAGATTCATCCGGGGTTCCTGGAGGGCGCTGACGACGATCTCCGGGAGGCGGCGCTGCGCGCAACCGCCCGGCTCGCGGAACTGGCGAACATCAATGCGGGTGCGGGCGTGCTTGAAACCGCGTGCGGTGTCGGCGGCACGGCACGATACCTGGCGGCAACGCGCGGTGCGTGTGTGGTGGCCACCAATATCGCTCGCTCCCAGCTCGCCATCGCCGAGGAATGGACGCGGAATGTGCCCGGCGCCGGGCGCATACGCTTCGAGTTCGCCGATTACCACGCGCTGCCTTACGCCGACTCCAGTTTCGACGTCTACTGGTGCCAGGACTCATTGCTGTTCTCGACCGACAAGCCGCGCGCGCTGGCCGAAGCGGCGCGCGTGGTTCGGCCCGGCGGCACCATTGCGATTTCGGATCTGGTCGTCGTCGGCACGCCGGCGCCGGATGCCGCAGCCCTCCTAACCGAGATCTCGGCGCCCGGCTTCTGGTCCGCGGAAGATTATCGAATCGGGCTCGCCGCAGCTGGATTCGAAGCGATTCTCGCGGAGGACTGGAGCCGGCACGCGCTGCCGTCATTCGACCGGCTTACCGCAGACATCGCTGCCAAGCGCGCCCGCCTCGCCGCGATTGCAAGCGAGGCGGACGTCGAAGAAACCCTGGAACGCTATGCACTGTGGTGCAAGGCGACGCGCACCGGCAATCTCGGCTGGTTTGCGCTCGTCGGCACCCGGCGGGCGAAGCCGTGACAAGCGCTGCCGACCGCGCCACTGCGCGGGCGGCAATCGCAAAAGTACCCCTGTTGAGTCGCCTCGACGCGGCAGCGCTCGACATCGTGCGCCTCGGTGGGCTGACCAACCAGGTGTTCCTGGTGCAGGCGGGTACCGAGGCTCGTTGCCTGCGCATTCCCGGCGCGGGCACCGATGCCTACATCGATCGCAGCGTCGAGGCCATCAACGCGCGCGCAGCAGCAGCAGCCGGGGTCGGTCCCAAGGTGCTCCATTTCGGGGACGACGGCATCATGGTCACGCAGTTCCTCGCGGGCTGCGTCACGATGACGCCGGAAGCGCTGCGCACGGCGCCGGGCGCCCCGGCCCGTGCCGCCCGTGCGTTCCGCCAGCTGCACCTGTCCGGCCAGGTATTCGCGTTCCGCTTTGAATTGTTCGCAATGATCGATGGCTATCTCGCTCATCTCGAAAAGCTCGGAGCGAGCCTGCCCGATGGATATCACGAGACCGTGGCCGAGGCGCGGGCTGTGCGCGAAGCGCTGGCCGCGCGCCCGCTGCCGCTCGCGCCCTGCCACTGCGATCCCTTGTGCGAAAATCTCCTGGACGACGGCCGGCGCATGTGGCTCGTCGACTGGGAATACTCGGGCATGAATGATCCGATGTGGGACCTTGGCGATCTGTCGGTCGAGGCCGGTTTCGGCCCGGAGCACGACCGCGCGATGCTCGAGGCCTATTTCGAAGGTCCGGCACGCCCCGCCGATCGCGGCCGCATGGTCATCTACAAGGCCATGTGCGATCTGCTGTGGACCCTCTGGGGGCTGATCCAGCATGCAAACAAGAATCCCGCCGATGACTTCTGGGGCTACGCCGTCAGGCGTTTCGCGCGCTGCCGCGCGCTCATGGCGACGCCCGCCTTTGCCGTCCACATCGCAGCGATCAGGTCGGTCGAATGACCGCCGATCGCGAGGCACTTTATCGTGAAGTCGTACGCCAGGTGCAGGCGCGCAATTGGCACGGGGCAGACGCGCGCTGCCGGGAACTGACCGCCGCCGACGGCGCATTTGCCCCGGGCTGGCTGCTGGCGAGCGTGATCGCCCAGCACCTGGATGAGCATGAACGGGCGTTGCAACTGGCCGAACGCGCCGTCACAGCCGCCCCGGATGACCCATCCGCGCTCCTGCGCCTCGCGCAGTGTCTCGATGGACTGCGGCGCCGGCCGGAAGCGCTGCGCGCCGCGGCAAGGGCCGGGCAGGCGGCCGGCAGCAACCCGCGCGCCCTCGCTGCGATCGGATTGTTCTACAGCGCGGCTGACGAGCACTTTCTCGCGCTGGCCTCCTATGACCGCGCATGTCGCCAGGCACCCGACAACACGCGGCTGCTGTTCAGCCGCGCCGTTGTGCGCAGGGCCGTCGGCCAGATCGAGGAAGCGGAAGCCGACTACGATCGTGTACTCGAACTTGACCCGAGGCACTACGAGAGCTACACGAATCGTTCCAACCTGCGCACCCAGACGACGGATCGAAACCACGTGGCCGTCCTCGAGGGACTGCTCGAGCGCGGCGGTGCCGACGCGAACGGCGAAGCGCAGCTGTGCTACGCGCTTGCGAAGGAGTACGCCGATCTCGGGCGGCACGCCGAGTCGTGGAAGCTGCTCGAGCGTGGTGCGCGGCTCCGGCGTCAGCAGCTGCACTACGACATCAGTACCGACCTCAATACCGTGGACTGGCTGATCGAGGCCTTTCCCGCCGGTCCCTTGCAGCCGACCCCCGGGGCGGTGGCCGATGCGCCGATTTTCATCGTCGGTCTTCCGCGCGCCGGATCGACGCTCGTCGAGCGCATCCTGTCGAGCCATTCACAGGTCCGCGCCGCAGGTGAATTGCGCCACTTCATGCTTGCACTCGCCGCCGCCACGCGCAAGATTGGCGGCCCCGGCGATCTGCCGATGCGGCAGGCCATCACACACTCAGCGCGGCTCGATTTTGCGGCACTCGGCCGGGACTATCTGGCGCGCTGCCGGCCGGTCGCCGGTGACGCGCCGCGATTTATCGACAAGATGCCGGCCAACTATCTTTATTGCGGTCTGATCCGGCGCGCGCTGCCGAACGCAAGAATCGTCCACGTCGCGCGCTCGCCGCTCGCCGCCTGTTACGCGATCTACAAGATGCTGTTCCAGGACGGCTATCCGTTTTCCTACGACCTCGATGAAATTGCGCAGTACTACATCGCCTACCACCGCCTGCTGGATCACTGGCACCGCACGATGCCGGGCGTGATCCATGAATTGTCCTATGAGCGCCTGGTTGCCGATCAGCCCGGTGAAACGCGGCGGTTGCTCGCATTTTGCGGCCTCGAGTGGCAGGACGCGTGCCTTTCATTCCACCTGAATCCTGCCGCGAGCACGACTGCGAGCGCGCACCAGGTGCGCCGGCCGATTTACGGTTCGGCCGTGAACGAATGGCGCGACTACGCCGCGCAGCTGGCTGGGCTGCGCGCCCGTCTGGAGGCGGCAGGAATCACGGTCGAGACGCATGGCTGACTCGCTGGTATGCGAGGATGCGCTCCAATGACCGGCGCCAGACCAGTGCGTGCGGTGCTCTTCGACCTCGACGGCACGCTGGTCGACAGCGAAGTGCACACGGATGAGGCGATCAGCGCAGCGCTTGCGCAATATGGAATCGCGGACTTCAGGCTTCCGCACAGCGAAACGCGCGGCCGCACCTGGGCCCATATCGCCGATGAGATCCGGGCGCGCACCAATATCGACCGTGCCGCGCCGGTGGTCGCCGCCGACCTGCTGGCACACTGGAACGACGTTGCCACCGACGTGAAGCCGATTCCCGGCGCGCCGGAGGCCGTGCGCGCCGCGGCGGCGCGCAATCTGAAACTCGGTGTCGTATCGTCAAGCCCGCGCTCGGTGATCGACTCATTCCTCGACAAACTGGGCGTCGGCGACTGCATTGACCGGCGCGCGCGCATCGGCGGCGATGCCGTCAGCAATACCAAGCCCGACCCCGAGGGCTACCTGCTTGCGGCGCGCGCGCTCCACGTCGATCCCGCCGACACCCTGGTGTTCGAGGACAGCCGGGCCGGACTGCTTGCGGCACGGGCCGCCGGCATGCGCTCCGTCTTCGTCACTTGCTGCGCGCCGGACATAGCCGCGAATACTGCGCTCGCCACAGCCACCTGCACCCACTACCGGACATTGCCGCCGCGATTCTGGGACGAACTGTCGGACGGCAGCTGCGATCTCGCCAACAGGTCATTCACATGAACGCGGAGAAGACCGAGTTGTTGCGCCGTTATCGCGTGCAGCTGTTCACCGCGACCTGGCTTTCCTACGCCGGTTTCTACTTCGCCCGCAAGGTATATGCGGTCCTGAAGCATCCGCTGAAGGAGCAGTTCGGCCTCGACGACGTGCAGATCGCCTGGCCGTGGACCATCTATCTGGTCACCTACATGCTGGGCCAGTTCCTCGCAGCCTGGCTCGGCAAGCGCATGGAAAGCCGGCGTGTTCTTGCCTACGGCATGTGCACCGCGGCCGCCTGCAACATCGTGCTCGGGTGGCTCGTCGATTCGCATCTCGCGAGCGTGTTCCTGTGGATGTGCGTGACGATGGGAATCCATGGTCTCGCGCAGGCAACTGGCTGGCCGCACAACGTCGCCCTGTTCGCGAACTGGACGCGCCGCTCCGAGCGCGGAACGCTGTTCGGCATCTGGGGCACCTGCTACCAGATCGGGGGGATCGCCGGGAAAGGCCTGGCCGGTTTCCTGCTCGGCTGGTTGGGAATGGCGTGGTCGTTTTTCGGCTCGAGCATCGTACTGCTCGCGTTCACGCTGTACTTCGTCCTGTACGCACGCGAGCGGCCGCAGTCGGTCGGCCTGTCGCTCGAAGACGATGCGGAACCGGACGTCTCCGCAGCAGGCACGGCGCGCGAAGCAGCCGCTCGTGAACCGCCGCTGCCGCCAGGGTTCCTCGGGTCGATCGTCGCGATGGGACTGATCTACTTCGGCTTCAAGTTCCTGCGCTACGCGCTCGACAGCTGGTCCACGCTGATCCTCGGCGAGCATTTTGGAATGACGACATCGGTTGCCGCCTACTGGTCCACGGCGTTCGACTGGATCGGCTTCCTCGGCGTGATCGCCGGCGGCATCTGGTCGGATCGCCTCCCGGGATCGCGGCGCACACCCGTGATCTTCTGGATGACGACCGGTTGCCTGGTATTCACGTCCCTGATGTGGTTCGTCGGGCTGACGTCGCCGGTGCTCTTCGTCGTGCTGCTCGGCCTGATCGGATTCACGGCGATGGGCCCCGACTCACTGCTATCCGGCGCCTGCGCGATGGACGTGGGCAGCCGGCGCCAGGCCGCGCTCGCTGCTGGCGTCATCAATGGCTTCGGATCGATCGGCCCGATATTGCAGGAGCCGATCATCGGCTGGCTGAAGCAGACCCGTGGCCTGGATTCGGTCTTCCTGCTGCTGGTCGGAGTCGTGTTCCTGACGACCGTCGCCACCGGGCTGCTCGCCAGGTTCGAGCGCCGCCGCGGAATCTGAACAGTGTCACGAAGGACGAAAGGGAATTTCGCGGGCGAGATGCTGGACGAGTGCGCGATTGCCGAACAGCGAGTCCACCTTGCCAGGCACTTGGGAACGGCAGAGCAAGGTCGTCCCGCCAGCCGCCTCGACCAGAGCCTGCGTCGGCATGATGTCCCACGGGTTCAGCGCGGGATCCATCATCGCTCCGAGCGCGCCGCTGATGACCAGTCCATGGCCGAAACAGTCGGTGTAGCCGCGCACGTATCCATGCAGCGCTGACAGGCGACAGTAGTCCTCGTACCGATTTGCGGCGACGAACTGGGCCACATCGCCCACGCCGATGACGGCATCATTGATGGCCACGGACTCCGGAAGCGGCGGCAGCGATATCCCGTTGCGGGTGACCCCCTGGCTCCTGGCGCCTGCATAGGTGACCCCGAGCGCGGGCAGGTGGATGACACCCAGCACAGGCTGTTCATCTTGCATGTCCTGCAGGGCAATCATCGTTCCGAAGAGCGGGATGCCGCGGATGAAGGAACGGGTGCCGTCGATCGGATCCACCGTCCAACGCCAGCGCGTCCCCTGGCCCGTGAATCCCTGTTCCTCACCCAGGATGTCCAGCGGTCCGGTTGACGCCCGGGACAGCAGGTGGGCGCGAATCACCGCTTCCGCCTCCTGATCGGCCAGCGTCACCGGCGATCCATCGCGCTTCTGCTGGACCCCGAGCTGCTGGCTACCGAAATACCGGTTGATGCAGACCGACGCAGCCAGCGCGGCGTCGACGGCGGTCTGCAACAGTTGCTTCAGTTGTTCGTCAGTCAGCATGCCGGCCTCGTCACATTGCAACCTCCGGACCCCCCATGGTCGCCGCGCCACCCTGGCGACGCGCCCTTCGGGTGCTGCCCTGGATTGCGCAATTCCTGTGCTACCATTTGCCGGTCATCAGATTGCCAGTCCCTGTAGGGTCCGCGGACCACGAGAATCCGCAGCATAATCAAAACTCCGCTGTGTCGGGGGGTGGGTGTCGCCATGAACCAGCGCCTGAAGAACTTTGCCGTCGCGGCCGCTGTTGCCGTGCTGGCTGTCGCATTGGCCAGCTGCGCCAAGACCAAGGAGCCGATCAAGCTGACGCTCCACGATTGGACCGGCCAGCTCATCACCACGCGAGTCATGGGCTCGGTGCTGGAGAAGGCGGGCTATCCGGTCGAATACGTGCCGGCCGACTATCTTGCGCAGTTCGCCGGGTTGAAGACGGGCGACCTGCATGTCGCGATGGAGATCTGGGCGACGACCGGCCAGGAAGCCCTGGACGAAGCGGTCGCCACCGGCAAGGTAGAGAACCTGGGCGAAACCGGCTTTCTCGCCATCGAGGAGTGGTGGTATCCCGAATACATGAAAGAGCAATGCCCGGGGCTGCCAGATTGGGAAGCACTGAAGGGCTGCTCCGCGGCATTCTCAACCCCGGAGACTGCGCCGAAGGGTCGCTACCTGGCGGGACCGGTGACCTGGGGCGGCTTCGACGAGGAGCGCATCGCGGCACTCGACATGCCATTCGAGCTGGTCCATGCCGGCACCGATGCCGCGCTTTTTGCCGAGCTGGAATCCGCCTATCAGCGCCAGGCCCCGGTACTGCTGTGGGTCTATGCACCGCATTGGGCGCCGATCAAGTACAAGGGCGAATGGGTCGAGTTCCCGACCTACGAGAAGGCCTGCTACACGGATCCAGCGTGGGGCATCAACGCCAGCGCAACCCATGACTGTGGCAAACCGCGCGGCCCGATCTGGATCGCGGCGTGGGCGGGCCTCAAGGATAAGTGGCCGGGCGCCTACCAGACGATCAAGGGCTTCAAGATGGACAACGACGAGATGGGTAGCTTGATCACCCAGGTCGACCT
>JAQBHG010000010.1:0-58104 GCA_032127975.1 Steroidobacteraceae bacterium | reverse complement strand
GAGGGCACAACTTCCCGGATCACGACTCGCTTCCGCTCGAGCTCTCGCAGGCGCGCCGTCAGCATCTTCGGCGAGATGCCGGGGATATCCCGGTGCAGCTCACCGAATCGCCGCGGTCCGCCGGAAAGTTTCCAGATGACGCTCGGCGTCCAGC
The DNA here is from genome assembly GCA_032127975.1 of Steroidobacteraceae bacterium. Lineage (GTDB taxonomy): Bacteria > Pseudomonadota > Gammaproteobacteria > Steroidobacterales > Steroidobacteraceae > SCUD01. Next base: position 57,950 of record JAQBHG010000010.1, on the reverse strand, counting down.
GTCCACCCAGCATGGCCATGCTGGCCGCCATCGGACAGCCGGGCGGCGGCGGGGGTGCCTTGCTCGTGCGCAGCTTCAGGGCCATCGAAACGCTCCACACCAGTTACCTGGAGGATAGTGAATGCTATCGCTTACGTAAAGCTAGATACTATACAAAGGTAAGTTTTAATTGTTACGCGCATGCCGCACATAGGTCGAGGTCAGGCCGTCATGCAGCAGTCGATTGCGGGTCCTCAGCGCCCAGAGTGGCGCAGTCCGAATCTGCATTGCGGTCCCGGCATATTCCGGGGTTGGCAGGAAAGGGATGCCGTCGCCCGTGCCGACGTCATGCAACAGGAAATCACTGTACGGGTGGATAAGCTTATCGCCGAGCGCGTTGGGTACGCTCAAAGCGCCGCCGTTGACGACCGTGCCCGCCGGGGCAGTGGTAATCGTCGGCACATGACAGTCCGCGCAACCGACCTGGGCAAATAGTCGTTCGCCAGCGACCACATGCGCGTTTACCGGTCCCCGCGAAGGCGCCTTCGTGGCACGCATGAAGTCGGCGAATGCAACGACATCCTCACCCTCGTCCTCAGGGTCCGCGACACGGTCATACAATTGTTCCAAAGCCGACGAACTCGCCGCTTGAGGAGTTCTCGTCGGGGAGCAGGCGGCTCGTGATGCCCATCTCGTTGAGGTAGGCATCCGCCGAGAAGGATTCCAGGCTGGCGTGCTGGCTTTTCCGGCCGAAGCTCCCAATCCGGGTCTTGCTGTTGGCCTCCAGCACGGGGACCATCAGTGCCGTGCCGCGTAGATTCGCGGGCTGGCCGTTGCGGATCGCGAGCAACGTGCTGTTCGCGATGGCTTCGACGTAGCCGCTGCCCAGCGTGTTGGTGGAAATCCGGAAAGTCCGGATGTTGTCCTCGTACGCAACACGCTCCAAGATATCCGGATGGGTGGCGCGGCTGTGAATCAGCGAACCGCCAAGCGATTCGAAAAACACGTCACAATTGAGCTGGCCAGTACGATGCTCGGCCACCTGGCTGGCGCCCCCGGTGGCCACATTGCCATTGCCGCTGTCACACCCGCCCATAGCGAAATTCTCACGATTTTCATGGCGTATCTCGTCCCTGGTGTACACGTAAGTTCTCACGGGGACAGAGACACCACGCAACGGTGTTCCTGCTAGGGCAGATCATCCTTCGGCCAGCCGCGTGAACCCTGAAACAATGGCGATGTCGTGGAACGCACACCAAGGCCACCGCAGCCCGAATGTCCACCATCGGGGAGCAGATCAAACGTTGATGCTGTCGGAAAGCGGCGACTGTTTGGCCGCTGAAATTACATAATCGCTGCGGAACAGCATGGGTTGCCTGCGGGCCGGCTAGTAGACTGGGAGCATGCGTCCGATGGCCTCTTTCGCGCTCAAGTTCCTTTTTGTGTGCGGCGCCATGGGGTTGCTGTTCCGATTCGTGCCGATCCACGAGGTCGTGGACGCCATGGCCGCCTCAAACGGCAAGATATTTGTCGCCGGACTGGTGCTTCAGTTCATGAATCGCGGGCTCGCCACCGTGCCCATGAAGATTATCGCGGCCGGCCAGGGCATCGATATCAGCCGACGCACCCTCTTTCGGGTTCTGCTCGCCGTTCAGTTCTATGCCGTGTTCCTGCCTGGCGCACTCGCAGGCGGCGGCGCGACGTGGATGAAGTACGTGCAGCATGGGGCGAGCAAGGGTGCGGCTGCCGCAGCGATCGTCATCAATCGTGGAGTCGGATCGCTAATGCTGGTGGCGGTCGGTAGCTTGGCGCTGCTTCTGGAACCGCGGGTCGGCACGCTTCCGCGACTCATCGCGCTGGGACTCATATGCGCGAGCGCTGCGTGCTTCATGCTCGTCTGGATCCCGTGGAAGCCGGCCATCGTGGGGCCAGTGGCCGGCAGTCTGCGTGTCGGCGATTTCCTCAACCGGTTGCTGCGCTTCAAGCGGCTTCCGGCGCGCGACAGGGCAATCGTGATGATTAGCATGATCGTCCAGGAACTCGGCAATGCGGCTGCCATCTGGACCTTTGCGGTGGCAGTCGGCTTGCATATTGACTACCTGTCGGTCATCTGGATGCGCGCCGCCCTGCAAATGGCTTTGATGCTGCCGCTGTCATTTGCGGGCCTCGGAATTCGTGAGGCAAGCCTGGTGGGACTCGGCGGGATCCTGGGCGTGCAGCCGGCGGATGCCATCGCCTGGTCGTTCACGATCCTTGCCGGAACATTGAGTATCGCATTGGCGGGCGGCATCCTGGAGTCCAGCGCGTGGCAAGGTCCTGGCAAGCAATGATGCAGGAACCGCCAGTCACCTTATGCATCATCAATTTCAATGGAGCTCTGCACCTGAGGGAAACATTGAGAGCGGTCCGGGAGCAATCCTGGTCCTTCGCCGAGATACTGCTGGTCGACAATGCTTCTGATGACGACAGCCTGAATGTAGCGCGTGAATTGTGTCCGTCCGTCCGGATCATCCGGCTGCCGGAGAATCGTGGTCCGGGTGCTGCGCGCAATGCGGGACTTGCCGCCGCGACGAGTGACCTCGTGCTGTTCCAGGACAACGACGTTCGCCTGGGGTCCGATGCGGCGAGCCGACTGGTCAGCCATCTGCGCCAGCATCCGCAGACCTGCGTCGTTGCGCCGCGCGTGGTCTACGAGGCCGATCCGGAAATGGTCCAGTTCGACAGCGCGGACTGCCATTTCCTCGGTCTCATGTACACGCGTAACGCCGATGTGCCGTTGCGCAGCCTGGACACGACACCTGCGCAGACCAGCTCGATGGTGTCCGCGTGCTTCCTATTCAATCGCAGAGTCTGGCGAGGCGGCCGGCTGTTCGACGAGTCGCTTGGCTTCAACCTGGAGGACCACGACTTCGGTGTGCGGGCAACACTCACCGGTCATTCACTGTGGGTGCAGCCGGCGGCGATCGTCCGACATGGTTCTGGAACTCCGGGACTTTCCTACCGGCCCGGGCAGACGCCAGGCGAGGCGCGCGCGTTCTATCTGACGGTCAACCGCTGGATTGTCATCGCAAAGTGTTATTCGAGTCGCACGCTCTTCGTACTGGCGCCCGCGCTGCTTGCCTTCGAAGTGATGCAATTGGTCTGGTTGACAAGCGAAGGTCATCTTCCTGCTTGGTGGCGCGCGGTTCGTTCGCTGGCAGGCCGTCGGCGCAGTCTGTGCGCCGAGCGCCGCGTTATCCAGCGCGAGCGACGGGTCGGCGACGGCGCCATCCTGCGGAATGTCCCGCTACCGCTCACCCGGCACGTTCGCAGCCACAATCTGGCCCGGCACATCGCGCCGCTCGCCGATGGCGCATTCCGTGGATACTGGCGCCTGGTTCGGCGCTGGGTCCGGAGTTCTGCAACGTGAGGGTACTGATGATTGCCGCTTGCCCGCTGCCCTGGCCACGCGGCACGCCGATCCGCGTCCATCGCATGGCCGAGGCACTCTTCGATATCAACCACGCGATTCACGTTGTGACGTATCCGGTCGGAGACGCATCGATACCAGTCAAGTACCAGATTGACAGGATCGCGTCACCGGAAACGGACCTCGACACGGCGCCTGGTCCGTCATTTCGAAAGTTGGCCTATCTGGACCCGCTGCTTTGTGCGTTCGTCAGGCGACTCCTCGACACGCATTCCTTCGATGTGATTCACGCTCATCACTACGAGGGGCTGATTGCAGCGCTGCTGGCACGGCGCCCGCGGCACGAAACTCCGCTGGTGTTTGACGCCCATACACTTCTGCACTCGGAGCTTCCGCAATACAACCTTGGCCTGCCGCGCAGAGTGCTGGCAGCGCTGGGAGGGCGACTGGATCGGTGGTTGCCTCGGCGAGCCGATCACATCATCGCCGTCAGTAACCACATGCGAGAGTGGTTTGTATCGCAGGCAGGCGTCAGCAGCTCCCGCGTCTCGATGATCCCGAACGGCGTCGAGCACGATCACTTCCTCGTGAAGCACACCGGTGTCCACTACCGGGATGCCACGCCGACGATCATGTTCGCGGGCAACCTCGCGGAATATCAGGGCGTGCAGCTCCTGTTCGAGGTGTTTCGTCAGGTGCACGACCAGATCTGCGATGCCAGGCTGGTCCTCGTCACGGATAGCGGGACCGACCACCTCGTTCCTGCAATGAATACATTGGGAATCACCGGATCTGTTTCGCTCATTAAGGCCGACTATGCAAGTCTTCCGTCGCATCTTGCCGACGCTGACGTCCTCGCGAACCCGAGAGTGCACTGCGACGGGATCCCGCAGAAAATGCTGAACTACATGGCTGCAGGGCGCGGGATTGTCTCGTTTGAGACTTCGCGTGGGCCGCTCGAGCACGGTCGAACCGGTCTCGTGGTGGCGGATGGAGACGTGATGGCATTCGCCGGTGCGATTCTGCGCCTGCTCCGCGAACCGGGGTTGGCAAATTCGCTCGGCAGCGCCGCGCGCCAGGAAGTCGTCGCCCACCATGGCTGGCGCGACGTGGCCGAAAAAGTGACAGCCGTTTACCAGCGGCTGGTCGGGAGCAGTGCGTGACCAACGACTCACGCATGCTGATGCTCGGCCTTGATGCCGCCGACTACGACATCGTTCGATCTCTCATCGGCGCAGGACGATTGCCGAACCTCGCCGGCTTGCTGCGTCGTGGGGTGACTGGGCGCCTCCGCTCCCCGGCAGACTTGTTTGCGGGAGGCGTGTGGCCGACTTTCTACACCGGCCAGCCCGTGGCTTCACACGGAGTCTTTCACAACAAGCAGTGGCGCCCGGATACGATGCGCGTCGAAGTGCCCACAGGTCGCTGGACGTCGGCCCGCCCGTTCTGGGAGACATGGACCGAACCGGATATCGATATTGTCATTGTGGACCTGCCGATGGTGCTGGGCAGACCGGGACCATTGCGGGGCGCTTATCTGGGAGGCTGGGGCACCCACGACCTTATTGCCTGCAGTTCCTGGCCGCGCGGTCTCTGGCGCAACCTCGAGCGGCGTTTCGGGGCGCCGATCATGCCCAGGGAACACTTCGGGCGACAGACGGGTGAGTCGCTTGCGGAGCTCGCGATCGCGCTGCAGCGCGCGACGGAGCAGATGCGCGATATCGCGATCAATTTGCTGGACAGCCACCCGTGGCGATTTGCGTGCGTCATTTTCGGCGCCGCGCACCGCGCCGGCCACTATCTCTGGGATCGGTCGCAGTTGCTTGATGTCTACGAGTGTGTGGACGCCGCGCTCGGCGCGCTGATAGAGCGCGCCCCGACCGGAACACTGACGCTCGCGTTTGCCGTTCACGGCATGGGACCGAATCGCGGCTGGTCGGATCTGCTGCCGGAGATTCTGGCGCGAATGGAGGCGCACAGGTCCGGCAGGGGGCCGAAGCGCGGATGGTTGTACCGGCTCAAGCAGGACCTGCCGTATCACTGGGTCAGGCCAATTCTCAAAGCGCTGCCCTCCGGCGTGACAGACCGCATGGTCCAGCTTTGGTCGCGCCGCATGTATGACTGGGCCGAGACCTGCTATTTCCCGATGCCCATGGATGACGCAGGCTACCTGCGCGTCAATCTGCGTGGCCGGGAGCGCGAGGGCATCGTCAGCGCGGGCGCGGAATATGAGGAAGTTTGCGCCGACGTCGAGGCGCTGGTGGCGAGCTTGTGCGACGAAGCATCAGGCCGGCCGATCGCCGGCCAGGCGGTACGTGCGTATCGCGACGCCAATCCGCGTGCCCGGTGTTCTGGACTCCTCCCTGACTTGATCTTCCCCTGGACCGGCCCTGCTGCTGCAAGCACGAGACGACTCGTATCGTCGACGCTGCCCGGTTTTGTATTCGATGTCCCGCGCCAGTTGCCATCCGGCCGTTCAGGTAACCACAGGGAAGGGGGCTGGTTCATTGCAGCGGGTCCCGGCATCGATGCGGGAACCGAGACAGAAGTCCACGACGTCGTGGACCTGCTCCCCACGATCCTCAAGTACCTGGGTCGCAAAGCGGACCCACAACTGGCCGGCCGGCCGATCGCTGCGGTGGCGGGCAAGTGATCGTCGATGCAAGCCGGATTCCGGCGAGTGGAATCAGCGACCGGGACATCTGCATCATCGGTGCGGGCCCTGCCGGCATCACTCTCGCACTCGAACTCGAATCGACTGGGCGGCGAATCGCGCTGATCGAGGCGGGCGGTCTCGCATACGACGCCGCGAGCCAGCGTCTCTTGGAAGGGGAAACGGTTGGCGACCGGTATCCTCCGTTGCGCGACACGCGATTGAGCGCGCTCGGCGGGTCCACCGGCGTTTGGGCCGGTTACTTTCGGCCACTCGAGGCGATCGATTTCGAGACGCGTAGCGGAGCGGTCGGCTGGCCGTTCGGGCGCTCAATGCTGGAGCCGTATTATCGTCGCGCACACGAAGTCTGCGGGCTGGGCGCTTTCGAGTACGGTGCGGACCACCGGACTTCGCAAACTCAGCAACCCCTGTTGGATGCCGGAGACGAGGTTCGAAATCTGATTTTTTACGTCAATGCGTTGCACTTCGGCGCCCGGTATCGTCGGCAACTCGCGGCGTCAAGTAACATCGACTTGGTGCTCCGCGCGCCGGTTATGCGTCTCAACATGAGCGCCACCGGGGATCGGGTTGAGCGCGTCACGGTGCGCACCCTTGACGGCCATGGCTTTGAGGTCCGCGCAGGATGCTTCGTCCTTGCGGCTGGCGGCATCGAGAACGCCCGATTGCTGCTGCTGTCGGGCAATTCCCCCGAGCAGGCGCCCGGCAACGGCAGCGGTCTCGTCGGTCGCTACTTCACCGATCATCCGTTCATGGACCCCGGTTACCTGGTATTAGCGGGCGGCGCCCGGCGGCTTGATTGCTATTTTCCGCAACGGTCGGACGCTGACGGCGGCCGGGCCTGCGTACGCGGCGCGCTGTCGCTCGATCCAGAGTTCGTCAGGCGAGAGCAATCGGGGAATGGGGCGATACTCTTCTACCCGCGCTACGAGGCACATGATGCATTCGCGACCACAGAGGTGAAGGATTTCCTCGAAGCGATCGCGAAATTCCGCGGCTATTCGGTTCCCGGAAACGCGGGTCGTCAGCTTGCGCGGGCATTGCGCGCGCCGTACCATATTGCGGTCGCCGTGCTCCGCAAACTGGTGATGGCCAACGGTCCGGCACGGCGCTGGCGCCTCAGGGCGATGTTCGAGTCTGAATCGCAGTTCGACAATCGCGTCACACTGAGCCAGGAAAGGGACGACCTCGGGAGGCCGCGCGCGCGCGTCGAATGGCGGCTCAGTGAGCGGGACCTGCTCAGCATGCGGCATTTCATGCAGCGGCTGGACGAATCGATCAGGCGCGTATCGCTTGGGCACGTCGAATTGGGTTTCAAGGATGATCTTTCAGCATGGCGAGCAGCCGCCACGGGCGGTAAGCATCACATGGGGACGACCCGCATGCACCGCGACGCGGCGCAGGGTGTTGTGAATCCGGATGCACTGGTACACGGTACTTCAAACCTGTTTATCGCCGGCAGTTCCGTATTTCCCGGCGGCGGTTTTGCCAATCCGACGCTGACCATCGTGGCTCTGGCCATTCGCCTTGCCGATCACTTCAAGCGGCTTCCCTGATCGGCATGCCTTTCAGTGCTGCGAGGCGCCGTTTCTCTGTCGGTTACTGGTGGCTGCCGAATGCCCCGAGAAGATCCGCGCCGCTGGCCTTTTTCAGGGCCGCACACAAACGGATGCTCTCGGTCGCCTGCGCCAGGTCACGCTCGTAGCCAGGCAGTTCGGCGGCATGGGACTTGACGAACTTCTGCCATTCGTCAGCCCGTTCATTGGAACAGAAGGCCCCGCCAAAGCCCGGGAAAATATTCGACCTGAATGTCTCCGGGATCATCGCAATAATCGCCTTGCCATTCTCCTGCAGCCAGGAATAGGTCTGTTCGGTTGTGGCCGGGCGACCCATCTGGCGGAATACGACTCCGAGCATCTCAGTCCCCTTGAAGTCGCCCGCCAGGACTGCTGCCTCGAGTTTTCGTACGATTGCCGGATCCTCCGTGCGTGCCAGCGCACCGATGGCGGAATTGCGGAATTCCGGGTCCTGAGATTCGACCGCCTGTTTCAATAACAGGTCGAAGAACCTTTCGCCAAGATCCTGTACGCCGACGCTGAAAATCGTTTCGTGCTCGCTGGCGGGTGCGGCCGCGGGATCCGCCTTGCCGTTGAGGCCGACTGCCGCTGCCGCCTGTCTGGCAAGCGGCTTGCGCATGGCCTGATCCTTCGCGATCACGATCAGGAAACGCTGCAAGCGATTGTGCAGCAATTGCGAAGCGGAGTCCGAAGCGCCTGCCAGCCCCGCATAACGCGGCGCGACAATCTCGCGAAATGCCCGTTCCACGGGACCGAGCTGTTCCGGGTCAATGATCTTTGTAATCTCCTCGAGGTATCCTGTTGCTGCGCTGACCACGTCCCAGGCGCTGTGACCTACCAGTGCAGCCATGCCCGTCAAATAGGAATCCGCCGAAACCAGCCCCGCGCGAAACGCCGCATCGAGGCTGTCGGCGAACACCAGCGCCTCCGCAGGGCTCAGTTTTTTCGCTCCCGCGATCAGACTCTGCCATCCGGCTTCGTCGAGGGCGAAACGGTAGTATCCGGTGCCGTCGGCATTCGGATGCACCTGCGTCGGGCAGCTCGCAGCATCTAGCGCGATGGATTGTTCCTTTTCGCTGATCAGCGCACAGGTATTCCCGCGCGTCCCATTGGCGACGAAAGCAGCGCACAACGGAATTCGCCACGTGCCGGCATCGGGCTCGATGGATGAGCCCAGCGGTGCGTATCGGGTCTGTCGCACGACGAGGCGCGGATGCTGCTCGTCCTTGCAATCAGTTTTCACCGACACCAGGGGTACGCCTGGCTGCTCGATGAATGTGTGGAATGCCGCTTCGATTTCCGAACGATTCGAGCCCTCTGCAACCGATCCAATAAAGTCTTCGGCAGTCGCCGTTCCGTCTGCGTGCCGCTTCATGTGCAATCGGATGCCGGCCTGGAACCGCTCCTCGCCGACATAGTGCTCAAGCATTGCAAGCACGCCGCCGCCTTTCTGGTATGTGATGCCATCGAATGCGCTGCCGATCTTGTCATTGTTGTCGATGGGCTCCCGTATTTGACGTGCCGCGGCCAGGGAGTCGCTTGCCATCGCGCCAAGCGCTCCCTTCAGCGTTTCCCGGTCAAATTCGCCTTCAGGCCAATAGGCGTGCGCCGCCTTGTTTTCCATCCATGACGCAAATGACTCGTTAAGCCAGATGTCGTTCCACCACCTGGGTGTCACCAGGTCGCCGAACCACATATGCGCCATTTCGTGGGCGTGAACCGATGCATAGGCGCGGCGCTGGTCCAGCGGGGAATTCTCGTCCATCAACATCAGGTACTCGTCGTACGTGATGGCTCCGGCATTTTCCATGGCGCCGCCAAAACTCTCCGGTACTGCAATGAGATCGAGTTTTTCGTACGGGTAGGGTGTGCCGAAATACTGTTCCAGGGCGGATAGCAGGCCCGCGGTATTTTTCAGGGCGTACTTCATCTTGTCGCCATTCCCTTGTGCGGTGATGCCACGCAGGGGGAGGCCGTAGCCGCGCACGGCATTGGCCGGGATCATGCCGTAGTCGACCACGTCGTACGGACCCACCGCGATTGCGATGAGATAGGTGGGCAGCGGTCGCGTCGTCCTGAACACATGGCGCACGCTGCCATTGCCGGTGTCCGCCGCCGACGCTTCGGGGGTCGTTGCAACGACGACATCGCCCTTGCGAGCGGTGACCGTGATGTCGAACGGCACCTTGAAGCCGGGTTCGTCGAATCCCGGGAACACCTGCCTGGCGGCAATCGGCTCGAACTGGGTGGCGGCGTAGTAATTGCCGTTGCGTTCGATCTTGAACAGCGCATTGGCAGACGTGTTGAACGGCGCGCTGTACACAAAGTGCAGTTGCGCCGCCCCGGCGGAGGCACTCCGCGACAACGACACCAGTGCGACCCCGGAATCCAGGCGTTCAGCGTACGACGCATCGATGCGTTTCGAATCGCTGTCCGTCAGATAGACTTCGGAGACATCCAGATTCTTGCCATGCAGCCAGATTGCGTCCAGCGGCTCGCTCAGCGTTACATCGATGACGACAGTGCCGGTGAACCTGTCCTTGGAAGGGTCGATCGCAAGCTCGATGCCGTACCGGCTCGGGACCACGGCCTTTCCGAGCTGACCGACAGGGGGTTGCGGGTCGGGCGGGGCTGAACAGGCCGCGAGCAACATGATCGGCGCGACGGCACAGACGAGCCGCCGCAGGCGATTCGTGATGAACATTCCTGGATCCCCCGGGGCGGTGAATTGCACCGCCTTCTTTGATGCATCAATGTATGCGAAGGTTGGTACGCTGGCTAGACCTTAAAGATGGGCAAGTTTCTCACCGCGGCGCAACTTTCGTCATTCCAGCGGGACGGCTTTCTTGCCCTTCCGGGCTTTGTCGATGCCAGACGCTGTCTTGACCTGCGTGACCGGGCGATGGAGCTTGCCATGCTGCACGTGCCGCCGCCGGACAAGGCGACCATATTCACGGCTGACGGCACGCCACTGCATGCCAGCGACCAATACTTCCTGACCAGCGGGGAAGCGATCCGTTGCTTCTTCGAGAAAGATGCGTTCGATGCCAATGGCCGGCTGCGGGCCGATGCTCACCTCTGCCTCAACAAGCTCGGACATGCGATGCATGATCTCGACCCGGTCTTCGATTCGTTCAGTCGCCTGTCCGACCTGGCCGCAGTGGCGGGCGACATCGGGCTGAAAGTGCCGCTGCTTCTTCAATCGATGTACATCTTCAAGCAGGCGCGCATCGGCGGAGAGGTGAAATGCCACACCGACCACACCTACCTGTGGACTGAGCCCCAAAGCGTAATCGGCTTCTGGTTCGCGATCGACGATGCAACCGTCGAAAATGGCTGCATGTGGGCGCTGCCGGGCGGACACCGAATCCCGGTGAAGAGCCGCTCGCGGCTCAACGCGTCGCGCACTGCGATGGTGCTTGACACGTTGGACAAGGAGCCGTATCCGACCGAGGGACTCGTGGCACTGGAGGCTGCGCGTGGCACACTGGTTCTGCTGGATGGCGCCTTGCCGCACATGTCCGGGCCCAATCTCAGCGACAAGCCGCGGCATGCGTATACGATTCATGCAATCGATGGCGGGGCAGAGTACCTCGCGGACAACTGGCTACAGCGTCCTACGCTGCCGCTGCGGGGATTCGCAATCAACTGATCGTTACCGGAGAAGATCCATGAGACATTGGCTCGCCATTCTGATTCTGGCACCAGCCGTCGCGTTGGCGGCCGAGGGAATCCAATTGCTACCCGAGGCGCGGCGCCTGCAGGCGATGTCTGCGCGGCTTACCCCGGTGGACATCAGGACGGATCTCTCCGGCCTCCCGGCAAATGAACGACGGGCTCTCGCGCACCTCGTGCGCGCCGCACGGATCACCAATGCGTTATTTCTGCGCCAGGTCTGGGCCGGCAATGAAGCGCTCCTGCTGAAGCTGCTGGAAGACACATCGCCCCTGGGCCGGGCGCGCCTCGACTATTTCCTGATCAACAAAGGGCCCTGGTCGCGGCTGGACAACGACGCCATATTCATCGCCGGTGTCCCGAAGAAACCGGCCGCCGCGAATTTCTACCCGGCAGACGCAACGCGCGCCGACGTGGAAGCATGGCTTGCCGGCCTCGCACCCGCCGAACATGCTGCTGCGACCGGCTTTTTCACGACGATCCGGCGCGACGCCGCTGGCGGATTCGCCGCCGTGCCCTACAGTCTCGAATACCAGGGTGAGCTTGCGGAGATGGCACAGCAGCTGCGCGCTGCGGCCGCAGCGACGGCGCAGCCCACGCTCAAGGCGTTCCTCGAGTCGCGCGCGGCGGCGCTGAGTTCAAACGATTATTACGCGAGCGACGTTGCATGGATGAAGCTCGAGTCTTCCATCGAGCCGACCATCGGGCCCTACGAGGTCTACGAAGACGAGTGGTTCAACTTCAAGGCCGGTTTCGAGGCCTTCATTGCCGTGCGCGATGACGACGAAACGACAAAGCTCGAGCGATTCGTCAGCGAACTGCAGTGGCTGGAGAACCGGCTTCCGATCAATCCGCGCTACCGGCGCGCCTCGCTGGGCGGCCTGGCGCCGATGCGTGTCGTCAACCTGGTATTCGCGGCCGGCGACGGCAACCACGACGTGCAGACCGCCGCATTCAACCTTCCGAATGACGAACGTATCGTCAACGAAATGGGCTCGAAACGCATGATGCTGAGAAACGTCCAGCAGGCGAAATTCGAGTACGCACTGATGCCGATCTCCAAAGTCGCGCTGGCTCCATCAGACCAGCCATACGTCAATTTCGACGCATTCTTCACGCACATCATGATGCACGAAGTGATGCACGGCCTGGGTCCGAAGAACACCGGACCGGGTGGATTGGGCGGCAGCGTGCGCCAGGCGATCAAGGAGCTTTACAGCACTGTCGAGGAGGCCAAGGCGGATATTTCCGGTTTATGGGCGCTGCAAAAGCTGATGGACAAGGGCGTGCTGAACAAGGCGGACGAACGCGCGATGTACACGACATTCCTGGCCTCGGCGTTCCGGACGTTGCGCTTCGGCATGAGCGACTCACATGCGCGGGGCATGGCGATGCAGGTGAACTACCTGCTGGATGCCGGCGGGTTCCGCGTGAACCCGGACGGGACCTTCAGCGTGAACCTGCGACGGGCGAAAAAGGGAATCATCGGGCTCACACACGAGCTGATGACCTTGCAGGCAACCGGCAACTACGAGGGCACCAAGCGCTTTCTCGATCGATTGGTCGTGATCCGCCCCGAGGTACAGGCCGTGCTGGATCGACTGGGCGGCGTGCCGGTGGACATTCGCCCGCGCTTTGTCACGGCAGAAAGTCTGGAGTTCGAGTCGCCCTGAGATCAGGGATTCAGCGCGGGCAGTTTGTCGTGACCGGCATGGGCATGTGCGGCGCTGTAACCGCGCAACTGCGTATAGCGGGCATTCTGCTCCGGAGAGAGAATTGCAACCTGTGCCAGGTGAGCCTCGAGATGTGCGCCACGCACTCGCGCCTGCAGTGAGCCGATTTCATCGAGCGTCCCGGTCAATAGCGCGGGTGTAATGGTTTTGCTGGCGAACAAGTAATCGAGCAGCCGCTCTTTCTCGACAAGCGCTCGACCTGACTCCGCTGCCTTGGCCATGCCGAGCCCCGCGCCCGACAGATAGGCGTTCACTTCCTCTGTGGAAAGCGCCTTGACGTCCCTGCCCTCCTGACCGGCATAGGGGGACACGGCCTGATCCGCTGCATCACCGTGTGCCAATGGCGCGAGTGCCAGCAGCCAGGCGAGTACTCGAAGCTTCATGACGACCTCTCCCGGTAGGTTACGTGACTCGTTCCGGCGTCATTCCGTAAATGATGATGGAGAGCATGCGAATCGGTACTTTTACCAGTTTCTCCGGCCCGTGCGCGACCTCGCCCCGAAACGTCAGCGAATCGCCGGGTCGCAGGTGATAGCTTCTGCGGCCGAGGCGGTACACGATTTCACCACTCAAAAGGTAGATGAATTCCGTCCCGGGGTGCGCGAAACCCGGGAACACTTCGCTCTTATCGGTGAGCGTTACCAGAAACGGCTCGAATACCTTGCGCGGACCGCGCTGCGCGGCGAGGAGATGATAGGTATGGCCGCGCTTGGTCCCACGCCGCACGACCTCGAGACCCTGACCCGCGTGTACGACCTGTGCACCCTCATCTTCGACGCCGATTTCCTGCAGTAACTGGGATGGCCGCACGCCGAGTGCCCCGGCGAGCGATACGATGGTTTCGAGGCTCGGGCTGGCGCGGCCCGTTTCGAGGCGACTCAGCATTGCGGCGCTGATACTGGCTCGCGTGGCGATGTCCGCAAGTGTAAGGCCCTGACTGTCACGCAGGCGGCGCGCGACTCGCCCAAGCTCCATTGCGGACGCCAGTTTGCCGGCCGCCACCCTGTCGGACTTGCGGCTGGCCGATTGCGCCCGATCGGGCCTAGAACGCCGGCCTGCCATATGCATGGGGCTCAATATACTTGCATGTCATGTAACGTGATGTTACACATGTCGGCAATACAAATCTTCCCTTAGTGTTGCACCGTCATGCCGTGGCGTCTTCTCAGATTCGCATTGGCGCGCAGGCATTCCGAGCCGCGGATGTTCACGCAGCATGACGAACTCAAGGGCTCGTATGACGTCGTCATCATCGGGGCAGGGGGCCATGGTCTCGCCTCCGCATACTATCTTGCACGCGATCACGGAATTCGGGATGTCGCGGTGCTGGACAAGGGCTATATCGGCGGCGGGAACACCGGTCGCAATACGACGATCATCCGCTCCAACTACCTGACCCCGGAAGGGGTGCAGTTCTACGACGAGAGCGTGCGTCTGTGGCGTGACCTGTCGGAGGATTTTGACCTCAATCTGTTCTACTCGACGCGCGGGCATTTCACACTTGCACACACGGATTCGGCGATGCGCACCATGCGCTGGCGCGCTGAGGTCAACAAGCATTTCGGCGTCGATAGCGAGGCGATCGACGCGAAGTCGGTCGCCGCTGCGATTCCAATGTTGGATCTCAACTGCGGCGGCCACGGACACCCGGTGCTCGGCGCGCTCTATCACGCGCCCGGCGCCATTGCACGCCACGACGCCGTGGCTTGGGGCTACGGGCGGGGTGCCGACCGCCGTGGTGTCGAGATTCACCAGAATACCGAGGTTACGTCAATCGAGATCGAAGATCGCGGCTCGGGTCCAGCGATCGTCGGTGTGCATACCAACCGCGGCTACATTGCGACCCGCAAGCTGCTGTGTGCCGTTGCCGGGTCGACACCACGAGTGCTCGCGATGGCAGGATTACGTTCGCCGATCTACATCCATCCGCTGCAGGCGATGGTGTCCGAGCCGCTCAAGCCCTGGCTCGACCCCATCATCGTCTCCGGGTCGCTCCATGTGTACGTCAGCCAGAGCGCTCGCGGCGAGCTCGTGATGGGCGCGTCGCTCGATCCCTACGAACTGCACTCGACGCGGCCCACGTTGGATTTCGCCGAGTCACTGAGCGCCCACATGCTCGATCTGTTTCCATTCCTGTCGGATGTCAAGATCGTGCGCCAGTGGTCTGGAATGGCAGACATGACACCCGACTTCGCTCCGATCATGGGCAAGACGCCGGTAAGGGGTTTTTATCTCGACTCGGGTTGGGGTACCTGGGGATTCAAGGCGACGCCGGTGTGCGGCAAGACGATGAGCCATACCGTCGCGACCGACGAGGAACACCGTCTCATTCGCGGTTTCGCATTCGATCGTTTCGCGCGCTACGCATTGACCGGCGAGAAGGGCGCCGCTTCGGTCGGGCACTAGATAAATGAAGATTCTCACCTGTCCGATCAACGGTCCGCGACCCGTGAGCGAGTTCGCTTATGGTGGCGAGCTGCGCGAGATGCCGGATCCCGCAAGCGTGTCGGACGCGACCTGGTCGGATTACGTCTTCAATCGCGACAGCGTACCTTGCATCAGGTTCGAGTGGTGGTGCCACACGCCGAGCGGCGTCTGGTTCATTGCAGAACGTGACACAGCCTCTGACGCGGTGTTGCAGACATTCTTGTACACCCGGCCGGCGGGTAGCGCGGGATGAAGCGCCTCGCCGAGCAGCCCGGAGAGTGGATCGATCGGTCGAAATCGGTCGCGTTTTCGTTCGAGGGACGGCGGTATCAAGGCTGCCATGGAGATACGCTCACCAGCGCGCTGATGGCGTGTGGCGTCCGTACTCTTGGGCGTTCGTTCAAATATCATCGCCGGCGTGGCGCGCTGTCGGTCGCGAACCACGACGTCAATGCGATGGTGCAGGCCGTGCACGCTGGAATCAGCGTGCCGAATGCGCGTGCGGATCTCCTTCCAATCGTTGAAGGATTGGTGGCGACTGCGGTCAACACGCAAGGCGGACTCTCGGGAGACCGTCGAGCGCTGCTCGATTCCCTGTCGGCGTTTCTCCCTGTCGGGTTCTACTACAAAGCGTTCTATGGCAAGCGCCTGTTTCCGTACTGGGAACGCTTGTTTCGTTCGCTGGCCGGACTCGGTGAAGTGGACGTGCGCACGCCGCGCCGCGTGAGCGCCAAGCGCTATGAATTCGCCGATGTCGTCGTCGTAGGCGGCGGCCCTTCGGGCCTTGCGGCGGCTCTCGCGGCAGCGAATGCCGGCGCCGACGTCGCGTTGGTCGACGAAAATCCGCACTTTGGCGGGAGCGGCATCTATGCCTTGGGATCGGACCGGGCCAGCCTTGGACGGGTCGGTGACCTCATGAAGTCGGTCGCTGCGCATGCAAGGATCCGTTGCTTCCCGTCGACTGTGGCTGCGGGCTACTACGCCGATCACTGGATCGCACTCGATGCGCAGGATTGTCTGATCAAGATGCGGGCCCGCGCGGTCGTCGTCGCTCAGGGTGCCTTTGAACAGCCGGCGGTGTTCCGTAACAACGATCTGCCCGGCGTCATGCTGGCTTCCGGGGCCCAGCGCCTCATTCGTCGATTCGCGGTGGCCCCGTGTTCGCGCGCCGTAGTACTGGGTGCGAACATCCATGCATACCGCGCGGCACTGGACGCGTTGGCCGTCGGCATTGAAGTACCGCTGCTGCTGGAACTGCGTGATGCACCCGGTCCGCAGTCGGTCGCGCTGGCAGACGATTTGCGTTCCAAGGGTGTCCGTGTCCTGAACGGAACGGCCGTTTACGCGGCGCATCGCAATAGCACGGGTGAAATCGACGCTGTTGAGGTCGCCAGTCTGGAAGACGGTAATTGGTCACGCGCACCGCTCGGGCCGGTCGATGTCGACGGCTTGTGGATGAGCGTGGGTTTTGCTCCGGCCGATGGGCTTTTGCGGCAAGCTGGTACAGCCATGCGTTACGAAGCGAGGATAGAGCAATTCGTACCGGAGCGGCTGCCCCAAGGTCTGTTTGCATGCGGCAAGGTCAACGGCGTATTCGATTTCGAGGCCCGGCTGGCGGACGGCACTCGTGCCGGCGTTGCTGCGGCCCGACATTGCGGCCACGAAACGCAAGGCAGGCAGGAAGCCGAGCGCTCGTCCACAGTGCTGCCGGGCGAGTCACCAACACATCCTTGGCCCATCGTTCCGCACCCCAGGAGCAGGGACTTCGTCGACTTTGATGAGGATCTGCAGGTCAAGGACCTCGCTGACGCCGTGCAGGAGGGGTTCGACAGCGCCGAACTGCTGAAGCGCTACGCAACCGTCGGCATGGGGCCAAGCCAGGGCAAGCACTCGAACCTCAATGCGCTGAGGGTGCTGGCGCGCTTGCGCGGAGTCTCGATCGAAACGCTTGCGCCGACGACGGCACGGCCGATGTTTCATCCAGTCGCAATGGCGCATCTCGCTGGGCGCGGATTCACACCAGAGCGGCGCACGCCGATCGATGAAGATCATGTGCAGCTCGGCGCAGTCTGGATGCCCGCCGGAAACTGGCGGCGCCCCGAGTATTATCGGGTTGTCGGCCGCACCCGCGCGCAATGCATTGAGGCTGAAGTGCGTGCGGTGCGTGCGGGGGTCGGCCTTATTGACGTCGGGACACTCGGGAAGATCGAGGTGCATGGCGTCGAGGCAGGCCATTTTCTGGATCGCGTCTATACGGGCAGATTCGAGACATTGAAAACCGGCATGACGCGCTACGGCCTGATGCTCGATGAGAGTGGGGTCATCATCGACGATGGCGTCATCGCACGCCTGGCAGAGCAGGTGTTCTATTTCACGACCACCACAGGCAACTCGGCGCTCATATTCCGTGAACTTGCGCGCCTCGCGGCGTGGTGGGGAATGCCGGTCGGCCTCGTCAATCTCACTGGTCATCTTGCGGCATTCAATCTTGCCGGTCCGCGCTCACGTGAAGTGCTGTCCAGGCTGACTTCGATCGATATTTCGGAAGCAGCTTTCCCCTATCTTGGCGTACGCGAGGGGCTGGTGGCAGGCGTACCGGCCCGATTGATGCGGGTTGGTTTCGTCGGTGAACTCGGCTACGAAATCCACGTGCCGGCGGGTTCTGGTACGGAAGTCTGGCGCGCCGTTCGCGCTTGCGGTGAATCTTTCGGGATCACCGCATTTGGCGTCGAAGCCCAGCGCATGCTGCGGCTTGAGAAGGCCCACATCATCGTCGGCCAGGACACCGACGGTCTGACGAACCCGCTCGAGATCGGCGCCGAGTGGGCAGTCAAGATGGACAAACCTTTCTTTGTCGGGCAGCGCAGCCTCAGGATCATCGCACAGCAGGCGCGCCGACAGCAGCTTGTGGGCTTTGCGTTCGAGTCTGGGCGCCGAGTGCCGGTCAGGGAGTGTCACCTCGTGTTGCAAGGTGCGGACATCGCGGGACGTGTCACGAGTGTCGGACATTCGCCGACGCTTGACCAGACGATCGGTCTCGCCCTCGTGTCACCGGCGGTTGCGACGGGTGCGGCATTACGTATCCGCGTCGACGGCGGCGCCGAGGTCAGTGCGCCAGTGGTGCAATTGCCGTTCTATGATGCCGCCGGGGCCCGCCAGAAAATGCAACTGAGCGGGGCGGGCGCGTGAGCCTGGCAAAATCCGGCGCAAGCATCTCGCTGCACCCGGTCCCGGAGCGACCACGATTCGGCTGCAAAGGACCGCTGGCGGAGGCCTGGCTGCGCGAACTCGCCCTCGAAGTGCCGCGGGGTACCAACGAGTGGACATACTCTGTTGACGACGGCGTCCTGGTTGCGCGGGTCGCAACATCCGAGTTCCTGGTGGAGGCCACCACGGGTGACGGAAGCCCGGCGCATGCACGCATTTCCGAGGCCGAGCGGCGGCTATTCGATGCGCGGCAACGGCGCGCAGGCCTGGTGCCGGTATTGCGGCAGGATGAGGTGCTGGAACTTTCGGGTACGCGGGCGAACGACATGCTGGTGGAGACCTGCAACGTCAATTTCGTGCCGCTGGCGCGCGCTGCAAGAGCCGACGGCGGTAGGCTGGTGCTGACATCCATGATTGGGGTCGGCGTGGCCGTGATCGCGCGGCGCGCGGGGAGTGAACTGCAGTATACGATCTGGTACGACCCGAGCTTCTCGCACTACTTCCGGTCGACGCTGGAAGAAATCGCGACAAGCATAGGCAATTGACACAGGAGTCCAGCAGATGACACCGCAGCAGGCGAAGAAATGGTTTGCCGATAACAAGATTCGTTATGTGCTCGCGCAATTCGTGGACATCCACGGCGCGGCGAAAGCCAAGGCGGTACCCGTCGAGCACTACGAGATGATTCTCGGTGATGGAGCTGGCTTCGCCGGATTTGCGCTCTGGGGCTTCGGCATGGGACCCCACGGCCCCGACTACATGGGTGTCGGCGACCCGAAAACACTCTGTGCATTGCCGTGGATGCCGGGATTTGCGCGCGTCGCCTGCGATGGTCACGTCCACGGCAAGCCATATCGGTATTGCTCACGCGTGGCGCTCAAGAACCAGCTGAAACGCCTCGAGTCGAAGGGTCTGACAATGTACGCGGGCATCGAACCGGAATTCATGCTGCTGAAACGCAAGGCCGAAGGCGGCTTCGCGCCGTTCGAAGATACGGACACCCTCGACAAACCCTGCTACGACTACAAGGGTCTGTCGCGGGCCAGTGCAATGCTCGACGAAATGAGCACCAGCATGCGGGCGGTCGGCGTCGATGTGTATCAGATCGATCACGAGGATGGTAACGGGCAGTTCGAGGTGAACTTCACTTACGCCGACGTGCTCAAGACCGCCGATAACTTCCTGTTGTTCAAGATGGCGGCATCCGAGATCGCTCGCAAGCATGGTGTTGTCGCGACCTTCATGCCGAAGCCATTCTCGAATCGAACTGGCACCGGCGCGCACTTCCACATTTCGATGGGAAACAAGAAGACTACGAATCTTTTCTACGACAAAAGCGACAAGCGCGGCCTTGCGCTGTCGACCATGGGGTATCAGTTTCTGGCGGGCATTCTCCTTCATGCACGGGCGCTCACGGCAATCTGCGCGCCCACGGTCAATTCGTACAAACGCCTGGTCGTGGGCCGCTCGCTCTCGGGGGCGACCTGGGCGCCGGCCTACATCGCTTACGGTGACAACAATCGCACGGCGTGCGTGCGCATACCGGGCGGGCGCCTCGAAATGCGCTTGCCAGACGGGGCCATCAATCCGTATCTGGCGGGCGCCGCGATCCTCGCCGCGGGTCTCGACGGCATCGAGCGCCGGCTCGATCCGGGCGAACCGCTCAATGAAAATCTCTATGAGTTATCGCAGAAGGAGCTGAAGCGCCGCAAGATCGGGCTGCTGCCGCAAAGTCTTGCGGAGGCGATCGAAGCGCTCGAGGCCGACGAGGTTGTAAAGGCCGGACTGGGCACCGATCTCGCCAACGAATTCATCGGCATCAAGCGCATGGAGTGGATCGAGTACTCACGCCATGTGAGCGAGTGGGAAACCTCCCGCTACATTGAAATGTTCTAGTCGACAAGGATTGGGAGTCGCCCATGTGTGGAATCGTCGGACTGCTCGTGAAGAATCCCGCATTGCGCGGGCACCTCGGCGAGTGGATGGTGCCGATGCTCATCGGCATGACGGAGCGTGGCCCCGATTCATCGGGTATGGCGGTGTTTACCGAGCCGGTGGGAAAGAAGCAACGCAAGCTGAGTCTCTACTGCGCGGATCCGAAGTTCACCTGGCAGCGATTCAAGCACGCCGTGACAAAGCAATTCGACGGCGTCGTGCTCACGGTCGAGGTGAATCACGGTGTACTCACGACGGCGTCGCCGCCCGCGGATGTGCGGCGCTGGATCGGCACGGAGCACCCGTCCGTGCACGTGCTGAGCGTGGGCCGATCGATCGATCTGTACAAGGACGTGGGCCTGCCCGTCGAGGTGGCGGAGCGCTATCACTTCGGTGAATTTCGCGGCACGCATCTCGTCGGGCACACGCGGATGGCCACGGAGAGCGCGGTGACCCCGGAGAACGCGCATCCATACACGGCGGGCGAGGACTGGTGCCTGGTCCACAACGGCTCGCTCGCGAATCCCGGGAGCCTAAAACGCAAGCTGGAAAAACTCGGCGAGCAGTTTGTGAGCGACTGCGACACGGAGGGCGCGTGCCGCTACATCCATTGGCGGCTCGAGGAAGGCGATACGCTTGAGCAGGCGCTGCATCAGTCTTTTGAGGACCTTGACGGATTCTTCACGTTCCTGATGGGAACGCACGACAAGCTCGCGCTCGTGCGCGATCCGTTCGCTTGCAAGCCGGCCGTGGTTGCGGAGACCGACGACTATGTCGCGATTGCGTCGGAATTCCGCTCGCTCGCGCATTTGCCGGACATCCGAAACGCCAGCGTGTTCGAGCCGAAGCCCGCGGAGGTGTACTCATGGTCCGTGTGATGCCTGAGGCTGCGCCTGCACCGGTGAAATTTGACTTGTCGAAGCAGTCGGTGCGCGAGCTCAACCAATTTCTTCACGGCGATCTCAAGGACGTGGCAAGGGTACGGGTCGAGAACCCGGACGGTGCGCACAGCATCGCGGTTGCCGTCGATGCCCCGGTGCGGATCGAAATCGCCGGGCACGCGGGCTACTACGCAGCTGGAATGAATCAGCAGGGGACCGTTGTGATCGAAGGCAATGCAGGTCCCGGGGTCGCGGAAAACATGATGTCGGGGCGTGTCGAGGTCGCCGGCTTCGCAAGTGGTGGCGCCGGCGCGTCGGCCCACGGGGGACTTCTGGTGATTCGCGGCGACGCTGGCCTGCGGTGCGGCATATCGCTCAAGGGCGGCGACATCGTGGTCGGCGGGGACGTTGGCAGCTTCTCAGCTTTCATGGCACAGGCAGGACGGATCGTCATCTGTGGCGACGCGGCTGAAGGCCTTGGCGACTCCATTTACGAGGCCGTCCTTTATATTCGGGGCGACATTCGTTCACTCGGGGCGGATGCGGTGGTGCAGCCGATGACCGCCGACGACATTGCCGCGGTGACCAGCCTGCTTGCCGCGGCGGGCATTGAGGCCCCGGCCCGCGAGTTCAAGCGCGTGGGTTCGGCCCGCAAGCTCTATCACTGGAACGCGGACGCCGATCAGGAATACTGAGTTCTTCAGACTGGAGAGGCCATGGCTACTCGACCGGTGCCCGAAATCCCCATAGCGGGCGACGGACTGCAGCGCGAAGAAAGCGCGTTGTACGACCGGCGCGTCCTCGACTACATCGAGCGGGCTGCCGCAACGGGTCTTTATGAGATCCGTGGCCTCGGCGCGAAGCGCCGCCTGCCGCACTTCGATGATCTCGTGTTCCTGGGGGCGTCGCTTTCCCGTTATCCGCTCGAGGGATATCGCGAGAAGTGCACGACGCGCACGATTCTCGGAACGCGCTTTGCGAAAAAGCCGATCGAGCTCGACATCCCCATCACGATTGCGGGGATGAGTTTCGGCTCGCTCTCCGCAAACGTGAAGGAAGCGCTCGGCCGTGCCGCCACAGCACTTGGGACGTCGACTACGACCGGGGACGGGGGCATGACGCAGGAGGAGCGCTCGTCGTCCAAGACGCTCATCTATCAATGCCTGCCCTCGCGCTACGGATTCAATCCAGACGATTTGCGCAAGGCCGACGCAATCGAAATCGTGATCGGGCAAGGTGCCAAGCCGGGCGGCGGCGGCATGCTGCTCGGACAGAAGGTCAGCCCGCGCGTGGCGAAAATGCGCACGCTCCCAGCAGGAATCGATCAGCGTTCGGCCTGCCGCCACCCTGACTGGACCGGTCCGGACGACCTGGTGATCAAGATCAAGGAACTACGCGAGGCGACGGACTGGGAGAAACCCATTTACGTCAAGATCGGCGCGACACGCGTTTTTCATGACGTGAAACTGTGCGTGCATGCAGGCGCCGACGTGATCGTGGTCGACGGCATGCAGGGCGGCACGGCGGCGACGCAACTCGCGTTCATCGAACATGTCGGGATTCCCACGCTTGCCGCGGTGCGGCAGGCTGTTGAGGCCCTCGAGGAATTGAACGTGAAGGAGGACGTCCAGTTGATTGTCTCGGGGGGTGTCCGTACCGGCGCGGACGTCGCCAAGGCCCTGGCTCTGGGTGCGGACGCGGTTTCGATCGGGCAGGGAATCCTGATGGCGCTGGGCTGCAATTCAGGCAGCTACGTGCAGGGAGGGAAACACTACTCTGCTGAAGCGGACTATCGGCTGCTTAAGACGGCCCCTGGCTACTGTCACCACTGCCATACAGGGCGCTGTCCGGTCGGAGTGACGACGCAGGATCCGGTGCTCGAGCAGCGTCTCGAGCCCGAGGTCGGCGCCAGGCGGGTCAGCAATTACCTGAAGACCCTCAACATGGAACTCACGATGATCGCGCGCGCCTGCGGCAAGCAGAATGTGCATCACCTCGAGCGCGAGGACCTCGCCGCGCTCACCATCGAATCCGCCGCGATGTCGGGCGTACCGCTGGCGGGCACGTCCTGGATTCCTGGCGTCACGCCGACCTAAATTGTGCCCGACCGGCTGAAGCGTCTCCCTCCCCTTTGGCGGGGAGGGAAATGCGGCTTCTCAAACGCGTTCCGGATTGTGCTCCGACTGCACGGCCTTTTGCAGGTTGTCACCCTCACGCAATTTGCGGGATTCTTCTTCCCACTGGCGTCCTTCGCCCCGCATTTGAATGACGTGCCAGCCGATCCAGAAGACCGCCAGCAAGATGACCATCGCCGTCTCCCACCCCACGAAGGGGTAGAGAGGACCGAGGTCGAACATGGCGCCGCTCCAGTCGCTGAAAGATCCCGTGTTCATGATTCAATTCTCCTCGGTCGTATCACCTGGCCGGACGCGCCGCCCGGGCTTCCTGAAGCACTGCGTTCCTGACTTCCTCGTCGTCGCGCATCAACTCAGCATGGTTCAGGTAGTCGAGACCTACCAGTTCCACCTCGCGCGGGACGCGCAGCAAGTCGAACTTCTTCAGCAGCCAGGAAAGCGCATATCCCGGAATGAATCCAAGCACCCAGAACATGATCATGGCACCAGCGAACTGGCCCCAGGGAGTGATGCGCGCCCACGGCTCGGCGTGGCCCAGCAGCGCGTCGGGCGAAGCCGGGTAGCCCCACAACACGAAGCCCGCGGCACACACGCCGAGGAACCCCGCATAGCCGTGCACCGCCACCGCACCGACGGCATCGTCGATCTTAAAGCGCCGCTCGACCCAGAAATGCATCTTGTAGATGATCACCACGATGATCGCGGCAATCAGCAATGCCTGAATCGGATGATAAAGGTCATTGCCGGCCGAGGCGGCAATGATGCCGGCAAGACCGCCAGAATACGTCCAGTAGGCGTCGCCCTTGGACACGATATAGCCGGCCATCAGGCCGCCGCACAGCGCCATGATGAAGTTGAAGGTGATGGCCGACAGCGTGGTTGGCTGCAGATAAATATTGGTCGCCGACCAGAACACCCCGTCTCCCGGTTGCACATCGTAGATCGGAATATTGCAGGCTGCGTAGAAGCCCCAGAAACCGGTGTAGATCAGGAACAGCCCGACGCACACGAGCCACGGATTGTGCGGCGCGATGTTGCGCGGCGTACCGTCTGGCCTGAACTTGCCGATTCGCGGGCCGAGATTGATGAGCACGGCAAGAGCTGTGCCACCGGCGATCGCGTGCACGACGCCCGAGGCGTACGCGTCGTGATAGCCCAGCAGTTGCACCATCCAGCCCGACGGGTGCCAGCCCCAGGAGGCGTCGATGATCCAGGTGCCCGAGCCGACCATGACGGCAATCAGCCAGAATGCCCCGGACCTGACACGTTCAATGATCGAGCCTGAAATGATCGAGGCGGTGGTCCAGGAGAACAGCAGGAATGCGCCCCAGAACACGCCATTCAGCCGAGCCCACAGCGCGGTGTCCGCCGCCGTGATGTCGGTGCCGTTAGGCGCACCACCCATGTGGGTGCCCATCAGCTCGTTCCACGGCTCGGCAAAAGGCGCCGGGACCAGGCCACCCGTGATGCCTGGACCATTCACCATTGCGGAATAGAGCCACCAGCCGAACAGGTAGAAGGTGACGCCGACGACGGGGATCACCATCGTGTTCTTGACCAGTGTGTGGAGGTGATTCTTGCGTCGCGATACGCCGACTTCGTAGGTGCAGAAACCGACGTGGATCAGGAACATCATGACGATGGTGATCCAATAATAGGTCTCGGTGAACAAGACCTGCAGTGCGGTAATGTCATTATCCATCGCATGCTCCCTTTTGGACGCTCAATTGCCGCAAACACAAGCGACCGCGGCTTGGCCGCCGGTCGACTCACTCGGTGCTGCTAATCAATCTGTTGAGGCCGTAGGCAACTGCCTTATCTTCATTCTTGTGCCGGCACCATATGCCTGTTGGTGGGCTCTATGCAAATCCCCGGTGGAAAACAGGTGGCTAAGGCCACGGCCGGCCACTGCCTGGGCGCCTCGGGGGCGGGTATAGTGGCGCACGCCGGGATGGTGCGCGGGTCATGCTCGTCACGGGAATCAAAAGCAAGCCTGTCTATGCGCCATTGCAGGCTGATACAGCTGGGCGCTATCACCTGATGCTGGGCCATGGGGTCGGCG
This sequence comes from Steroidobacteraceae bacterium, assembly GCA_032127975.1. Lineage (GTDB taxonomy): Bacteria > Pseudomonadota > Gammaproteobacteria > Steroidobacterales > Steroidobacteraceae > SCUD01. Next base: position 32,259 of record JAQBHG010000010.1, on the reverse strand, counting down.
GTGCGCCGCTGCTAAGCCTGCTGGATGAACTTGGCCGCTCAGGTCTACTTGCCGCCAGTCGCGCGTCTGTGCTGTACGTTGCAGACAGCGCCGCTGCCGACAACTTCGGCGAACGCTTCCGTGCCGGCGCAACCGACGTGCGGCTGTTCGATCGGGTTGCGGAACTGCTTGCGGATTTCAGGACCATACTCGCGGGCTCGTTCATGGGCACACGCCTGTATGTGGCCGGGCCCGAGAGCTTCATCGGGCTCGCCATGAAAATCGCGCTCGAGTTCGATCTCAACAAGGATGAGATCCGTGCCGAGGAATGCGGCACGCTCGCGCGCCGCGTCTACTGCATCCACTGCCGCGCGACGAGCGAAAATGTCCGCACCAATATCGCGAAATGCATCGATTGCGGGCGGCATCTGATCGTGCGCGATCACTACTCACGACGATTCGCGGCCTACATGGGTGTCATGGTGGATGCGGAAGTGCCGGGAGAGCTGCCGCCGATCAGGGAAATATTCGTTTGAGGCACGCCGAGACCATAGCGGTCGAGGTCGCGGCGGTGGAACAGGTGACGCCGCTCATCAAGCGTTTCACGCTTGCGCCGGTCGCTGGTGGAACGATGCCGGCCTTTTCCGGAGGCTCGCACATCATCGTCGTGATGCACGGCGCGAATCGCGTGCATCGAAATCCATATTCCCTGATGAGTCCGCCGAGCCGGCTCGAGGCATACGAGATCAGCGTCCGGCGCATGGAGGAGTCGCGCGGCGGTTCGCACTACATGCACGACGAGGTGGGGGTCGGCAGCCGGCTCGAGATCGCCCATCCGGTCAACCTCTTCGGTCTCGACAAGATCGCGCGCAAGCACCTGCTGATCGCGGGCGGGATCGGCATCACGCCATTCATGGCGCAACTGCAGGACCTGCATACAGCCAACGTGCCCTACGAGATGCATTACTCGGTGCGTGCGCCGCAACATGCAGCGTTTCGTGACCAGCTCATCGAGCACGAGGGCGATCGCTTGCGGATGTACTACGATAGTGCCAACGAGCTGATTGATTTCGATACGCTGCTGTCGTCGCAGCCGCTTGGCACTCATGTTTACGTCTGTGGTCCGGCCGGCATGATCGAGCGCGTCATCGGGACCGCGCGGGCCTGCGGCTGGTCGGATTCTCACATCCATTGGGAGCAATTCAGCGCGCCGCCCGTGGGCGACGCCTTCGACGCATTCCTCGCGCGATCGAAACTCAGGATTCATGTTCTTCCAGATCAGAGCCTGCTCGAGTCGATCGAAGCCGCGGGCGTAGACGCGCCGTACCTTTGTCGTGGCGGCGTTTGCGGGTTTTGTCATACCAAAGTAGTCGAGCTTGAAGGCGAGCTCATCCACAACGACCATTTTCTGTCGCCCGAGGAAAAAGCATCTGGAAAGTACATCATGCCCTGCGTGTCGCGGGCGCGTTGCAAGAACCTGGTCCTGGACCTCTGAACCCGAGACCGGAGAGCAATCGATGAACGCTGTCTTCAAGCCCGATGAATCGTTTCGCGACGAATTCAAGTACAGCAATAGTCCACACGCGATCCGGCGCTTTCCATTTCCGTTCGCCGAGGACGAGTACATGTACGCGGTGAATATTGAACCGCACTTGCCGGGTCCGAAGGGCTCGGTCACGGAGTTCGCCATCGACGTTGACGAACACTACGTCGCCGAGTGCCGTGAACGTGCCATCGTCCTGGCCGCCGAACCGCTGCGCTTTCAGGCACTGCCCCACATGATGAGCGCGCAGTGGGATTGCCTCGAGCTCATCATGGAATCTCTGGCGCGCGATTATCCGGAACACTTCATGCTCGCAAAGCAGGGCACACGCTGGAGCTGGACGAACCGGCCGCTTGGTCTGGAGCAAGCGTTCGAGTTCGGCGACCCGGCGACGCTGCCGCAGCAGCCGCTCGACTACATCACGCGTCAGACGCAGGGCGACTGGCTCGTGATGGATCAGCGCGAAGGGGACTTGTGGGTCGAGGCGGGCATGGTGACGACCCAGGCCGACTGGTCCCTCGATTTCGATATCGGCATGACATTCAAGGAATGGCACGGACCGGTACCGTTGGCCCACGAACTCGGCGTCTTCGAGCGGGCGCTCAAGTATCTGCTCAATTTGCGCTTGAACGAACCAGTCCGCCGGCTCAACTGGACCATGACGATCCATCCGCGTCTCGATACTTCGCCGGAGAATTACCCCAGCTGGGGACCGGATCGGGCCGGCGTGACGCTGCAGAACGCGGGTGACGACGCGTATTTGCGTGTGGAATTGCAGGGCCTGTGGCGTTTGCCGCGCAGCAACGGAATCGTGTTCAGCGTGCGCTGCTATCTCATCAGCATGCGTGAGCTCGTGACGATTCCGAAATGGGCGGCGCGCATGCACCGTGTCCTTAGGTCACTGCATCCGGCGCTTGCGGACTACAAGGGCATATCGCGGTACCGTGCAACGGTCGCCGAATGGCTCGCGCAATACGATAACGGCGCGCCGACAAGTCCGGGCACTGGGCCCGATTGAATCCATGCATACGGAGACAGGCAAATGGCACTGACCTGGCGCACTTCGGTTCTCGCGGATCGGCATCGCGCACTCGGCTCAAAGCTCGAGGACTGGAATGGCATGGGGACGACGTGGACCTACGGCCACGATATGGCACTCGATCACGTGGCGATCCGCACCAAGGCGGGCCTGATGGACGTGTCCGGACTCAAGAAGCTGCATCTCGTGGGCCCGCATGCCTCGGCGATCCTGCATTTCGCAACGACGCGGGACGTCACCAAGGTTTACCCGGGCAAGAGCGTCTATGCATGCATGTTGAATGAGGCCGGCCATTTCATCGAAGACTGCATCCTGTATCGGACCGGCCCCAACTCCTGGATGGTCGTGCACGGCAGCGGGGCGGGCCACGAAACGCTGGCAAAAGGCGTCGTCGGTCGTAATGCCACGATGGTCGTGGACGACGACCTGCACGACCTGTCACTGCAGGGTCCGCTCGCGGTCGAATACCTCGGCAAGCACATTCCCGGGATCCGGGCTCTCAAGTATTTTCACCACATGCCCGCGACGCTATTCGGCCGGCCCATTTTGCTGTCACGAACCGGCTATACCGGCGAGCGGGGCTATGAGATTTTCTGCAAGGGTGAAGATGCGGGCCTGATCTGGGACACGATTCTCGAGGAGGGCAAGAGCCTCGGCATCATCCCCACCTGCTTCTCGACGCTCGACATGTTGCGGGTCGAGAGCTATCTGCTGTTTTATCCCTACGACATGTCGCAAATGTACCCGTTCGAGAACGAGCCGCCGGGCGACACCTTGTGGGAACTCGGTCTGGACTTCACGGTGAGCCCGGGCAAGACGGACTTCCGTGGCGCCGAGCAACATTACAAGTTGAAAGGCAAGGAGCGCTTCAAGGTATTCGGCTTGCTGGTCGAGGGCAGGCTGGCAACGGACATGGGCGACGCCGTCTACGCGAGCGGCAAGAAAATCGGCGTGATTACCTGTGGCATGTATTCATCGCTCACCCGAAAATCAATGGCCATTGCACGGCTCGACGTGGCGGCTGCCGTGCATGGAACACGGCTGGAAATTCGCGGCAAGAACGTGAACGGGCCGGCGACGGCGCATACCCTGCCGTTCGACGATGTCGAGAAAAAGAAGCGCACGGCTGTCGACTGATTGCCGATTCGCGATCTTTGCCGCTGCGCAGGAACCGGCGGACGCCGCGATTCGTCGCGCCGGAACGCCATCCCGTCGCTTTGCGAACGGCAGTGTGCTGCGTCCCGGCGGCGCGCTAATATCGGCAGCATGAATATCCGCATCTTTCGCCTCGCATCTCTCATCGCTGCCGCATGGCTTGGTAGCGCCGCATACGCCGCGGAAAGGAGCGATCCCTATATCTGGATGGAAGAAATAGAGGGTGAACGCGCGATCGCCTGGGCGAAGGCGGAGAACGAGCGCTCGCTCAGGCTGCTGCAGGCCGATCCGCAATTCGCCGGGCTGCACGCTGATGCGCTCGCGATCCTGAATGCCAAGGATCGCATTCCGGGCGTCCGCTTTGCCGGCAACGACGAACTGCGGAATTTCTGGCAGGACGCCGACCATGTGCGCGGCATCTGGCGCCGGACGACCCTCGAGAGCTATCGGACGCAGACGCCGGAATGGGAAGTGCTGCTCGACGTGGATGCGCTGTCGAAGTCGGAGGCGGCCAACTGGGTATGGAGTGGCACCGACTGCCTGCCCCCGGAGGACAGGCTGTGCCTTGTCTCGCTTTCCGACGCGGGCAAGGATGCCGTTACGGTCCGGGAGTTCGATACGCGCGTCCGCGCATTCGTCGAAGGCGGATTTCGCCTGCCCGAAGGCAAGCATCGCCTCTCGTGGCTCGACGCCGACACGATCCTGATCGCAACCGAATGGGAGCCGGGCCAGCTGACTACGGCCGGCTATCCCTACGTCATCAAGTCGATCAAGCGCGGGCAGGCCCTGTCCGAGGCGCATGAGCTTTTCCGCGGTGACGCCAGGGATGGCGGCTATGGCGTCGACCCAAACGTGTTGCGTGACGCAGATGGCCATGTGCGGGGCATCGTGGCATCGCGGCCACTCGATACCTTCACGGCGGAGTACTACCTTATCGGCGACCGGGCGCAGAAACTGCCACTGCCACTGCAGGCGACCCTGCAGACATTCCTTCAGGGAAGGATCATCTTCACGCTGGAAGAAGACTGGCCCGCCCGGAATCTGAAGCAGGGCGATCTTGCTGCCTACGACCTCGCGGCGCTCAAGGCCGACGCCGACAATGCCGTGCCGCAGCTGGTGCTCCGCCCGGGTGCACGCGAGTCCATTGAAGAAGTCGCAAGCACCCGCAACAAGCTGGTCGTGGCGCTCTACGAGAATGTGAAGGGTGCTGTCGTCACCTTCGAAGTCAATGGCGACACCTGGGTCCGTAACAAGCTCGACCAGTTGCCCGGCAATTCCTCAATCGGCGTCGTGACGACTTCTGATCGCAGTGACCAGCTGATCGCAAGCATTGCGGGCTTCCTGACACCCACAACCCATTGGCTGGCCGACGCTGCGACCGGCCGCGTCGAGCGACTCAAAGCCCTGGCACCCCGGTTCGACGCTTCCAATCTCCAGGTCGAGCAGATGGAAGCCACTTCGACGGATGGCGCGAAGATTCCATACTTCGTCGTGCGGCCGAAAGGCGTGGGTCTTGTCGGTGCGGCACCAGCGCTGCTCTATGCCTACGGCGGGTTCCAGGTTTCTATGACACCCTGGTACTCGAGCATCATCGGCAAGCTCTGGCTCGAGCGCGGCGGCACATTCGTCGTCGCCAACATCCGAGGCGGCGGCGAGTTCGGTCCCGCCTGGCACAACGCCGGGCTCAAGGAGAATCGGCAGAAAGTCTTCGACGATTTCTTTGCGGTCTCCGAGGACCTGATTGCGCGCAAGATCACCAGTGCGCGGCGGCTTGGCATCATGGGCGGGTCGAATGGCGGCTTGCTGATGGGCGTGGCGCTGACTCAGCGGCCGGAGCTCTACCATGCAGTCGTGATCCAGGTGCCGCTGTTCGACATGATCCGTTACACGCAGATTGGCGCCGGGGCATCCTGGGTCGGCGAATACGGCGATCCGGCGATTCCTGCTGAGCGGGCGATTCTTGAGCGTTATTCGCCGTATCAGAAGTTGCAGGCGGGGAAGCGCTATCCGGAAGTCTTCCTCGAAACTTCCACGGCCGACGATCGCGTGCATCCCGCGCATGCGCGGAAAGCCGCCGCGCGGCTTGCGGAACTCGGCTACCCGTATTTCTATTACGAGAACATGGAGGGCGGCCATTCGGCCGGGGCAAACCTCAACCAGGTGGCGCTGACCAATGCGCTCGAATTCACCTATCTGAGCCGGCAATTGATGGGATGCGGCTGCGAAAAGGAGGAATAACCGGGGCTTACTGGCGCTCGGCGATGACCTCGAGCACCAGGGGTGTCGTAAAGACGGTCCTTTCGTCGGCTTCGGCATGCTGGAATGCCTGGCGCACCTCGGTGACCCACCCGGCGCTGACGCGACCGAGCTCGCGCAGCCGGTCCAGGTTGATCCCGATGAAACTCGTCGGCCACTGCCACATGGCGTCCTGTCGGGTGACCGCAAAGATGTGATGACGCACGTGCCGGACCCGCAGGCCGGCCGCGGGCAGGAGCACGGGCAGATCGAGCCCGATATTCGGCTCGCCACCAGCCGCGCGCCAGCTCGCCATGACTTCCTGGGCGAAGCTCTCAAGGGCGGGGCGGCGCGGCGTGAATCGAAAAGTGCGGTAATCGGAGTACTCGTGGAACATGGCGACCCCGCCTGGGCGCAACGCATCCGCAATCCGCTGAACCAAGGTTGCTGGCGACGAAACAAAGCACGCGACCCAGCGACACCAGGCTGCATCGAACCCGGTCACGCCCAGGGACTCGTTCATCAGGTCCATGTTGCAGAAGTGGACATTGGTGAAGCCACGCTCGGTGTACGCCTTGGTGGCGATCGCCAGGAATCGGTTCGATCGTTCGGCCGCAAAGACTTCGCCATCCGGGCCAACGATCTCGGCGAGATCCATTGTCGCGAATCCTGGTCCTGCGCCGACATCGATTACTTTGTGGCCGCGGCCGATGCCGGCCTTCTGCCAGCATTCGATGGCAGGCGTCCGCCAGACACGATGCTGCAGGCCGAGGCGGGCGATTTCCTCGTCGTGTGTTCCGAGTACGTAGTCCCTTTCCGTCATGTGCGTGCCTTCGCTTGCGCCTGCGATTACGACTTCGGCTTCTGGCCCAGCACCCGGGCCGGCAGGAACAAGATGGCCTTCAGCAACGCGAAGAGCGCATCAAAGGTGATGCCAACCAGCCGAAACGGAAGGGAGATCAGCCAGACTATGGGCCACAGAATGAGTGCGAGCAGGGCCAGGGGCCAGCAAAGCACCAGCAGGATGAGCCAGCCGATCAGTGACAGCATGGATGTAGGATAGGAATCATGGATAAGCGGACGCGACGCATTTTACTGCAAATGGCAGTCCCGCTGCTGGCGCTGGCCGCAGTTCCGTCCCTGGCGTCAACAGCCTTGGTCCTTCACAACGCTAACATCTACACCGGAGCCGCCCTGGCGCCGCGCGCCGAGGCCGTCCTCGTTGTTGATGGACGCATCGCCTATGTAGGTTCGGGTGCCGAGGCGCTGCGGCAGGCGCCACCCGATGCGCGCAAGGTCGATCTTGGTGGCCTCACCGTCCTGCCGGGACTGACGGATTCGCACGCCCATCTTTCCGGCATCGGCTGGCGTGAACTGTATTTCGATCTCACCGGCGTCGAGAGTCTTGCCGCCCTCCAGCAACGCCTGCGAGAGCGCGCGGCGAATGATAAGGGCGCATGGATTGTCGGGCGCGGCTGGATCGAGTCACGCTGGGCGCCCGCGGCATTTCCGGGGCGGCAGGACCTTGACTCGGTCGTCACCGACCGGCCGGTCATCCTCGAGCGCATCGATGGGCATGCAATCGTCGTCAACAGCCTTGCATTGAAAGTTGCCGGAATCACGCGTGACACGCCGAACCCGCCGGGTGGCGAAATCCTCAAGGACCTGGTAACGGGCGAGCCGACCGGGATGCTCATTGACCGGGCGAGGGCACTCGTCGAGGATCTGGTGCCGCCGCCAACCGATGCGAAGATCAAGCTGGCGCTCGGAACCGGCGCGAACCGCAGCGTCAGGGTCGGCTGGACTCAGTTGCAGTACGCAGGAACCACGGACACGGAAATCGGGCTCCTGTGCGAGCTCTACGCAGAGGGGAAGATCAGTCTGCGCATCTACGCGGCCATCGAGGGGCCCGGAGCGGATGCGGAGCGGCTGCTCGCGAGCGGCCGCAGGGACAAGGAATGTGATGACCGCCTCGTCGTCCGTGGCATCAAGCTCTACATGGATGGCGCGCTCGGCTCGCGCGGCGCAGCGCTTCTTGCGCCCTACAGCGATTCGCCGCAGAGCATGGGCCTGCTGCGCAACGACCCGGGCGAGGTCCTGCGAATCGCTACGGCGGCGCTGAAGCGCGGCATCCAGGTCGAGACGCATGCAATCGGCGATCGCGGCAATCGTCTCGTGCTCGACGCTTATGAAAAATCATTCGCGGCCGTGCCAGTGTCGCAACGCCTCGTTGCTGAGCCGCGCTTTCGCATCGAGCACGTCCAAGTGCTCGCGCCGGCCGACATCCCGCGCTTCGCGAAGCTCGGCGTGATTGCCTCGATGCAAACCTCGCACGTCATCAGCGACATGTACTTCGCGCCGAGCCGGCTCGGACCCGGCCGCGTCAAGGGGGCCTACGCCTGGCGTTCGCTGCTGGATGCCGGTGCGATCCTCACGGGTGGCAGTGATGCGCCGGTCGAGCAGGGTGATCCGATCATCGAGTTCTACGCGGCAGTTACGCGCCGCACGCTGGATGGTTTTGCGGGCCCGGACTGGGGGCTGGAGCAGCGCCTCACGCGCGAAGAAGCGCTGCGCCTGCTGACGTACTGGCCCGCATACGCCGCGTTCCAGGAAGCAGAGCGCGGCACGCTCGAAGTGGGCAAGCTCGCGGATTTCACGGTATTTTCCACCGACATCATGCAGGTGCCGGATGCGCAGATTCTGAAGGCGCGTGTGGTGTGCACGATCATTGGCGGAGAGGTCGTGTACCGGGAAGCGGCGGCTCAGGCGCGATAGCCCGGCCGCTGCGTCGGGCGCCTGCGACCGTGCGGCACTTCACATTTGCGAGACTGACCCCGTTCGCCGTCGCGAAGCGGCGACAGTTGCCAATGCCTCACATTGCCCTGCATGCGACGATACGTAGTCGAAATGCACGAAAAACCCTATCGTTTGCCGGTTCTGCTGCTGGTCGCAGCGCCATTGCTGCTGGCTGCACACTGGTGGTCGGCGCGCCCGACGCTTGACGAAGTCCTGCCGACATCCATCTATGAATACGTCGTCGAGCTCGGATTCGAGGGCTTCGGCGGTGACGTACGCCTAGCCACCTACCTGCCTGCCAGCGATGAGCGCCAGACCGTTACTGCGGAAAATTTCGAACTGGGCCCTCTGACTTTTGACGATCAGGCAACGCCGGAAGGCCGCCTGGCTGAATGGAATGGCAGGCCGCCGGAGGGCATGCACTCGGTGCGTTACGCGGCGCAGATCTCGACGCGCGCGGTGCGCTACGAATTGCCCGTGGGTCTTGGTTTTGGCTCGGCGCTGAACGACACTGCCAGGCGCCAGCTTGAGGAAACTGAGGCAATCCCCTATCGGCACCGCGAGATCCGCGAGCTGTGGTCCCGGATCCGCCCGCCGCAGTCGGCCGACCTGGGGCAGACGCTGCGCGCGATTTTCCAGTACACGCACGAAAAGATAGAGCCTGCGCCGTTCAAGGGCTATACCGATGCGCTCACAGCCTTGCGGCTTGGTCAGGCCAGCTGCAATGGCAAGAGCCGGCTCTTTGTGGCGCTTGCCAGGCTCAATGGCATTCCTGCGCGACTCATAGGTGGCGTGATTCTCGAATCAGGCGTCAAGAAGACCTCGCACCAATGGGTCGAGGCCTACGCGGGTGGGCAGTGGGTGCCCTTCGATCCGTTGAATGGTCATTTCGCGGAAATTCCGGCGAACTACCTGCAGCTCTACAACGGCGACAAGTTCTTGTTCAGCCATGCGCGTGACATCAATTTCGACTATGCCTTTCGGATTCGCCGCCTGCTTGCGCCGTCAAGCAACACGAATTCTCCGGAGGAGTCGGAGAGTAACGGCTGGCTGGCCGGGCTATCGCGGTTCATCGCGACGAACAAGCAGATCTCCGGGGTATTCCTGCTCTTCCCGCTGGCCGCGTTGATCGTGACTTTCTGCCGCAACGTCGTAGGTCTGCGCACATTCGGCGTCTTCCTTCCGATGCTGGTGGCGGCCGGCTGCGTCTACACGGGCTTCCTGCCGGGGATGCTGGGATTCCTGGCAATTCTCGGCGTCGGCGCCGCGGCGCACAGGCTGTTCCGTGGCATGCGGGTGCTGATCGTTCCCCGCATCGCCGCCGTGATCACGGTGCTGACCCTCCTGATCCTGACCGGCGGAGTGCTGGCGGGTGAGAGCGCGAGCCACCGCCTCGCGCTGCTGGCGCTGTTCCCGGTCGTGATCCTGAGCTTCGCAGCGGAGCGACTTCAGGAGATGGCGGAACAAAGCCGCGCTACAGAGATGATCCGGGCGATTGCGTGGACGATGTTCGTGACGTTCCTGTGCTACCTGGCGTTCAGCTCGGTCCTGCTGCGTGGCATTTTTTTCCAGTTTCCGGAATTGCTGCTCGTGGTACTCGCCCTGCAACTGGCCGTCGGGCGGTGGACCGGGATCCGTGCCACCGAATACCACCGATTCCTGCGCCTGTTCCGCGCTGCGGAAGGGGACGATGCGGGCGTGCTCGGACTGAATTCCCGCAACATCAATTTCATCGGTCGTCTCAATGCCGTGCACTGGATGGCGATTGCCAACGACAAGCTGGCTACCAAGCGGCACCTGGACGACGCCGGAGTGCCGACGCCGCGCACCCGGCTGGCCGTCGAATCCGAACACGAACTCGATCACCGGCGCACCGCGCTGGATGCGCCCGATGGCTTTGCATTGAAGCCGGCTTCCAGTTCGCAGGGCAAGGGCGTCGTGCTGATCGACCGTGTAGAGAATGGCCGATTCCATCTTGTGACGGGCAGCACCTGGACCTATGAGCAGCTGCGCGCGCACGTCCGCGACATTACCCGCGGTCTTTATTCGCCCGGCAACGATCCGGACCGGGCGTTGTTCGAGGAGCTCATTCGCCCAGACGAATTCTCGCGAGCTATCGCGCCGGGCGGCATTCCCGATATCCGCGTGCTGGTCGTGCGCGGAAGGCCGGTCGCGGCGATGCTGCGCGTGCCGACGATCCAGTCCGGCGGCAAATCCAATCTGCACCAGGGGGCGGCGGGATTCGCGGTGGACATGGCGGGTGGCTGCATCGGAAGTGGCATACATGAAAGCCGCGTGATCGACGCACATCCTGACAATGGAAAATCATTTGCGGGACGGGAAATTCCCCATTGGTCGCGGGTGCTGGAAGTTTCCGTGGCTGCGCAGCGGGCAGTACCACTGGGCTATGCCGGCATCGACGTGTGTCTGGATGAGCGGCGCGGGCCCGTCGTCATCGAAGTCAACGCGCGACCTGGCATCGAAATCCAGAACGCCTTGCAGAAGGGCCTCGTGCCGGAACTGCAGCGAGCGCTGGCGGAGGCTCGATGAAGGTCCTTTGGCAGGAGAACGGCATTGTGTTGACCGCGGTCGCCATTGTCGCCACGGCCGTGCTCATCCTGTCTGAGCAGCTGGTGGCAAGCCGCGCACAAAACCCAATCGTGATCACGATCGATGCAGGGACGGACGGGGACGACGAGGGAGATGAACGCACTGCCGCGACGGTGCCGCTGTATGGCTCGCTTGCCGAGCTCACGACCCGCGCGCAGCAGCTGCTTGCGGAACCGAAGCCCAACCTAGACTTGCTGGACGAGCTGGCGCGCCAGGCGCGCGGGTTCCGGGCTTTCGCGCTTGCCGATTCACTGCTGGCGCGCTCCCTGGAGCTGGCACCCGGTCGCGTGGATGCGCGGTTCATGCGCGCCCGGACGCAGTCTGATCTCGGTCAACCGGAGGTCGCGAAACAGATGTATGAGGCCGTTCTGGTGCAGGCGCCCAATCATCAGAAAGCCACCTATAACCTCGGCGTTCTCGCGCGTCGCGCCGGCGATCTGAAGCGGGCGGAAACCCTGCTGACCAGCGCCATTGCAATCTCAAGCGGTCGCGTCAAATCGAAGGCCTTCAATCAGTTGGGACTGACTTACGGGGCAGCAGGCCGCTGGGACCTGGCGGCGCAATCACTGAATGATGCGGTGAGCCTGCGACCGGACATGGCGCGATTCTGGCTCGACCTCGGTAATGCAGAACTCAAGCGCGGACGGCTGGATGAAGCTCAAGTCGCCTTCGACAAGGCACTGGCACTGAATCGGCGATTTGCCGACGCGCACGTCGCGATGGGTTTGCTGCAGGAACTGCGCGGGAATGAGGCGCGCGCGCTTTCGCACCTGACGCGTGCGGTCAAGCTGGACAGTGACAATACGGAATACCGGAAGGCGCTGGCGCGTCACTACCTTGCACTGGGTGATGCGTCCAGGGCAAGGGAGGAGTTTGGCTGGCTGTCCCGGAGCGCAGACAGCGAAGCGGACCGCGCATATGCGGAATCCATGCTGGCACTGATAGACCACAATAGCGATCGCATGCTGTCGGAACTGAAGCGTGCAGATACGCTGCTCCCCGGCGGTTACGACGACGCGGTGGAACAAGCCGCGATCGTGCTGCACGAGCACAAGCAGTACAAGGAGGCGCGCGCACTGCTCGGCATCCTGCTCGCGCGCCCGAATCCCACACCGGAAGTGCAGCTGGCCGCCGCCCGTACCGCCTCCCGTCTCGGGCAATGGGCCGATGCCGAAAACCTGCTGCGCCGCAGCCTGAAGTCCCGCCCCGAAAGTTCCGAGGCCTGGTTCCAGCTAGGACGCGCGCTTTCGGAGCGTGGCAACCTGGCCGGCGCGATCGATGCCTATCGGCAAAGCCTCGAGCGAAATCCTGGTGCGCGCAATACCCGCCTCAACCTGGCGGTCCTGCATGCGCGCAGCGGCGACGAGCACGAAGCGCTGAGACTCTACGATGAGCTCCTGAATGACCATCCACGCTATACGCCCGCGCTCGTCAACCGGGCCCGGCTGCACGAGCGCGCTGGGCGCCATACCGAGGCGCTGGCGGACCTGGAAGTGGCAATGCGCGCCGCCCCGGGAGACTCGGAAATCCGGGAGCGCCTTGCAGAACTCTTGCTGCGCCAGGGGCAGACCGACCGTGCTCGTGCGCTCCTGGAGGATGCTGTGGCCGAATCACCGGCTGATCCGGAAGTTCGACTGCTGCTCGCCGACACCGAGCTGCGTGCCGGACGCCGCGCTGACGCCATGAAGGAACTGGGTCGCGCGGCGGCTCTTGCCGGCGACGACCCGCGAATCTGGTCATTGCTGGCGCAGCGCTATCGCGATGCCGGCGATCTCGAAGCCGCAGCGCAGGCAAGATCCCGCATGATCGGGCCGGCGGGCGCAGCCTTGCCGCCACGAAAATCACCTTAGTCAATCGATTCGAGGAGTCGTCCCATGAATCTCAAGTCCACGCTGCTGCCGGCTGCCGCCTGCACCGCGATATGCATGCTCATGATTGGGACGGCATCAGCCGGGCAGGAGCTCGACCTGCGCGCGGGTGTCGGTTACGACTCCAATGCATTCAATCTCAATCAGACGATTGGCGAGCGAGCCGGAGCGTTTGCCCAACTGGAGGCGGCTTTCCTTGCGGAGGGCGTGGCGTCGACAGGATGGACAAAAGCGGCGGAAGTTGGCGCCTCAGCGCAGCTGTTCGAATCCGGCATGAGCGATGGCGACGACGAGAAATACTTCGTGCGCGTGAGCGGCAAATCGAATGAGAAGCGCAATGAACACGGGTGGGATTGGTCGCTGCTAGCCAGGATGCATGACATGACCTATGTCAGCCGCTTCACCGGTGTCGTGGCCAACGACGGCCTTGGCAGCGAGATTGGCGACCGCTTCGACAACCTGATAGGCGACTTTCAGGCGGCCTGGCATTTTCCGGGCGGCAAGTATGGGCGATTCTCCGTAGAAGGCTCCGCCACATATAAAAATTACCTTACGGACTACGAGGAACTTGGTCTCGAGCAGCTGGATTACATGGAGTACGGAATACACCCCGAATACGACATCGGTGGCAGCAACCGCAATCTCCGGATCGCCCTCTCGTATTCACAACGGCAATATCGTGACCGCCGGGCGAGCGATGCAGTCGGCATACCGGTCGCGGGCACCGACCTTGAGTACGAGACCTACGGTTTTGATGCTCGTTTCCGGCAGAAGCTCACCCGTCGCAATGCGCTTGAGTTCACCGGCGGCTACGACATACGCGGGGACAATGGCGTTGGATATTCCGATCGCACGCGCTGGAACGCCGGGATCGAATGGACCTACCGGCCGAAGTCCGATACCCGGCTGGTAATCGACCTCGAATGGAACTCGCGGGTGTTTGATAACCGCTTCGCGGGTGATCCGACCATCAACGACGAGGCCCCTGACAAACATGGCTTCGAGCTGAAGGTCCGGTACGCGACCCCGGTTCCCGGCCTGAAATCCCGCGGTTATCTGCTGTTTGCCGAGGCCGCGTGGGAGTCGTACGATAACTCGGATGACCTGCGCTATACCTATGACCGGCTGGACGCCCTGATCGGCATCCGCAAGGCATTTTGAACGCGCGGCGGGGAGTTCAGGCGACCGAGCGCTTAGGCGCGAGTTCGGCGACGCGATAGCGTCCGGTGGCGGTCAGCCGATCGTAGGCTGAATGCCAGCGCCGCAATTCCGCGCGGCGTTCGGAAAATGGCGTGGCAGCGAGCATTTCCAGCGAGCAGGACTTCGCGAACAGGAAGCCCTGCCCGGCGACGCAACCGAGCTCCAGGAGTTCCGCGACTTGCTCTTCCTGCTCGATGCCCTCGGCGATGGTCTCGAGGCCCAGTGTGGCACCCAGCATCACCACGGCGCGCGCAAGCTCGGGGCCGTCGCCGGTCTCGGTCAGGCGGCTCACGAACGAGCGGTCGATCTTGAGTATGTCGATCGGGAATCGATGGAGGTATGAGAGCGACGAGTAACCCGTTCCGAAGTCATCGATTGCGAGGCGGATACCGAGGGCTTTCAACTCCCCGAAGCGCTCGAGATTGATTTCCGTGTTCTGCATGATCGTGCTTTCGGTCAGCTCGATCACCAGGTTTTCCGGCTCCAGGCCCGAGACTTCCAGGGCGTTGCGCACGTCCGCTACGAGATCGGCATGTTGCAGGTGCCGGCCGGAAATGTTGACGGCGACCCGCAGTCCGCTGCCCGATGCAATCGAGTCACGCCAGCCGCGAACGCTCTTGCAGGCCTCGGCCAGCACCCAGCGTCCGAGTTCGACGATCTGGCCGGATTCCTCCGCGGCCGAAATGAATTGTCCCGGCATGACCAGGCCCTGCACGGGGTGCTGCCAGCGTACGAGGGCCTCGACACCCAGCAACTCGCGGGTCTTCAGGTCGATGACCGGCTGGAACTCGAGGAAGAATTCCCCATTCTCGAGCGCACGGTCTATGTCCTCCGCCAGGCGCAGGCGCTCGCGCAGCTGTTCCTGCATGCGCGCCTGGAACACGACGTAACGGGCCTTCCCGGTCGCCTTTGCGCTATACATCGCGATATCGGCATTGCGCAGCAGCTGCTCCGTGTCGTCGCCGTCCTGCGAAAATGCAAGGCCGATGCTGGCGCTGACAAATATGTCATTGCCATCCAGTGGTAACGGCTGCTTGAAGGATTCGATAATGGTCCCCGCGATCCGCTCGACGTCGGCGGTGTCCACGATTCCCTCCAGCAGGATCGCAAACTCGTCACCGCCCAGCCGCGCGACCGTATCCGCTGCACGTGTGCACATGACGAGTCGCTGCGCCGCGGTCTGCAGCAACCGGTCGCCGGCATCGTGGCCGAGCGAGTCGTTGACATTCTTGAAATTGTCGAGGTCGAGGAAGATCACTGCCACCTGCTGTCGCGAGCGCTGCGCGAGTGCCAGCGAATGCTGTACCCGATTGCGGAACAGGCTGCGGTTTGCCAGCAGTGTCAGCGGATCGTGGAAAGCGAGCTGCCGCAACTGCTCCTCGAGCGCCTTGCGTTCGCTGACGTCGCGGAAATTGATTGCCAGGCCGCCGACCGCGGGATCGTCCAGCAGATTACTACCGACGCACTCAAGGGTATATCGTCGCGACCCGCTGCCGACCGTGACCTCGATCGGGCCGACGGCCCTGCCGTAGGTGACGGTCACTTCACCGAGGAATCCGGCCAGCCGATCGCGATCGGCCTCGGCGCAGAGCTTGAACAGGTTGCTGCCGATCAGGACGTCAGGGTGCATCGAAAAAGTGCGCTCGGCGGACGGCGACACGAAGCGCAGGCGTCCATGGACATCCGTGATCATGATGACGTCGGAGGAGTTCTTGATCAGCGAGGCATAGCGAGCTTCGACGAGGCCCGCGGCGCGACGCTCGCGCAACAGCGCATCGTCGCGCAGGATCGCCCCCTGGCGCAGCATTACGAGCAGTGTCAGCACGAAGACGACGACGGTCATTACCGTCGTCGGCTTGCCGACCTCGTCGCTCTCGAAGTACACGAGCACGAGAAATGAAACCAGCATGGCGAAGTAAGGCAGGCCCTGGACCACCGTGTTGCCGAAGGCGCTCGCTTCGGTCTTCATTGGCGGCGGACCGCGCATTTGTTCGCGGGCCGCTGCCACGAGCCATGCATAGCACGACAGGTAGATCGCGTCCGAGAGCCCGCCAGGCAGGTATTCGCCGCTGACTTTCGACATGGCCCAGACAATGTCGGCAAGGAACATCGTGGCGAAGCCGATCGTCATCAGCATCAGCGTCCGGCGCCCGAGCGGGCCCGCGCCTGCATTCAGCAGCAGCACGCCGAAGGCCAGCACCATCAGGCAGTTGAGCGCGATGTAGGTCTGGGTCAGGACGTACTTGACGATATCCGGGTTGCCACGCGCCGCGGCCGTCGGATGAATCACGAAAAACCAGAAGAAGGCGCCAAAACCCAGCATCAGGATGGTGCTGTCGAGCGCAAGACGGCCCCAGGGCACGCGCACGGCGCCGGCGCGAATGACGGTCATTACTGCCGCGAACACCAGCGGATAGAACGCGATGAAGAAAAAATCACCGAACGAAGGAAATGGGTCGTGTCCATAGAGCCAGTAAAACGAATTGAGCAAGTTGCCGATGGCATAGACCGTAAGGGACGCGGCCATTAACTGCCAGGCGCGGCGCGCCGCAGGATCCTGGGCGCTGTGTGCCGCCAGCGCCGCAAGCGCGGCTGCGCCGATGCTGGTTGGCGCATCGGAGAAAAGCGTGAATATCTCGGCGTATCGACTTGGGCCGACGCCCACGACGGTCGCCAGGATCGTGGCGACGGTGTAAATGACGAGACCGACCGTCAGATAGCCGGTCCAGCCGGACACGAATGGCTCGCGCGGCGCCTCAATTAGTGTCGGTACCTGGCCGGTAGACATCTGGGTGCGTGCCCATTCCTGTGCGGCGGCGCTGCCACGGCGACAGCGGGCCTTCTGTGCGATATGTAACCTCAGCCGGTCCCGCGGTAACTGTGACCGAGATCAGGAAATCGGCCTTGATGGCCCGGAACCGGGCCGGTAATTGGCGATATCGCGAGGCCGGCGCGCTGGATGCCGGAAAATCCCGCAACTAGGGACGCCAGACCGTTTCCGCCACGCGCATCAGGTTTTCCCCGAGTATCCCGCTGATGGCGGCGGGCTTATACCCGAGCCGCGCGAGTCCTTCGGCGATTTCCGGGACGGATTCCGGCCCGAGGAAGCCCATGCCGGTGCGGTAGCCCCATTCCGCGGGCCACAACTCGCGGCTCTTGCGCCCGGGTTCTTCGACGCCCGAGCCTTTGAACATGTAGTCGAGGCCGAGACCAACATGTTCTGCACCGGCCAACTGGGCGACGTAATCGATGTTGCGCACGACGGCGTCCGCGGTCGGGTCTCCATCGCCGAGGAACAGGCCCACGCCATTAATGCCGACCACGCCGCCGGTGGCTGCGCAGGCCTTGATCAATTCGTCCGGAATATTGCGTGGATGGTCGCGCAGCCGGCGCGGATTGGAATGCGAAAAAATCACGGGCCGGTCCGTCGAATCCAGAATTTCGCGCGCCGTGCGATAGCCGGTATGCGAACAGCACTTGATCATGCCGACGCGATCCATCTCCCGAAGCATGGCGCGCCCGAGCTCAGTGAGGCCTTCGTCATCGGGATCGTGACAGCCGCTGCCGGCAAGATTCCGCCGGTTGTAGACCATGAGCATCCAGCGCACGCCGATCTGATACAGGAATTCGACGAGACTCAGTTGCTCGTCCAGCGCGTGAACGCCCTCGACGTCCAGGCATACGGCGAGCCGGCCCGTGGCCTTCGCTGAACGGATGGCGCCCGTCGTCAGGCCCAGGACGTATTGGTCCGGATGCTGCTGCACGTAATGCCTGATGCTGGCAGCCGTGCGAATCAGGACCTCGAGTGGCACGTGACTGTCGCCGATATTGATGGTGACCGCGTCAATCCCGGCTTTCCGGTAGCGCTCGATACCCGGTAGCCACTGCTCGGTGTCGATGAATGGCAGGCAGGCGTGGTTGTCCCAGACGATTCCCGATGTGCTCATTGTGCTAGCATTCTAGCGATGAAAATCTCCATGTACGACGCTTGCGTGGCACCCGGCATCCGCATGATGAATAGCCTGGCAGCCATCCTCGAAAAAGCCGCGGCGCATGCCGAGGCGAAGAAGATCGACCCCGCCGTCCTCGTCAATGCGCGACTTTACCCGGACATGTTTCCGCTGGTGCGGCAGGTGCAGATCGCCTCGGATTCCGCAAAGGGCGGTGCAGCCAGGCTCGCAGGCGTCGAGTCCCCGTCATTCGAAGACAACGAAAAAACGCTGGCTGAACTGATCGTGCGCACGAAAAAGACGGTTGCCTTTCTTGAGACGCTGAAACCGGCGCAGTTCGTGGGTTCGGAGGATCGCACGATCAGCTGGAAGACGCGCTCGACCGAAAAGTCGATGCTGGGTCAGCCTTACCTGGTGCATCAGGTGCTGCCAAATCTCTATTTCCACGTGACGACTGCGTACAACATACTTCGCCACAACGGCCTCGAACTGGGCAAGGCGGATTTTCTCGGCCGCGCCTGATGTCAGCCGGGCGCCGGCAGGCTGCCGAAGCGCCCGCTCTGGTAGTCGCGTATCGCCTGCGAGATCTCACGATCGCTCGTCATGACAAACGGGCCATAGCCGACCACGGGTTCGTTCAGCGGTTCGCCGCTCAACAGCAACAATGTCGCATCGGTCTCAACGCCGATCGTGAACTCGCCGCCGCTGCGTTCGAGGATCACGAGCTGTGCTTCGGCCGCCGTCTGCACGCGATTGATCAGGGCGCGCCCATGCATCGGAATGATCGCGGTCGTATGGCCTTCGGGTGTCGCAATTGTTGCCGTCGTTCCTGCGTTCAGTCGAAGGTCCCAGACATTGATAGGCGTGAAGGTCTTCGCGGGGCCCTTGCTCGCCGCGAATTCGCCGGCGATCACGCGCAGGCGCCCGGCGCCATCGGGTAGCTGGATCGATGGGATGTCCCGATCGAGCAGGGTCTGGTAGCGGGGCGGGGACATCTTGTCCTTGGCCGGCAGGTTGACCCAGAGCTGCATCATTTCCATCGTGCCGCCGGCACGCGTGAATGATTCCGAGTGAAACTCCTCATGGATGATCCCGGATGCGGCCGTCATCCATTGCACGTCGCCCTGGCCGATGCGCCCGCCATTGCCCGCCGAATCGCGGTGCTCCAGTTCGCCCTGGTAGACAATGGTGACCGTCTCGAAGCCGCGATGCGGGTGTTCGCCGACACCGCGTCGCTGAGCCGCTGGTGCGAAATGTCGCGGTGCGGCGTAATCCAGCATCAGGAACGGACTGAGCTGCTCGCGGCCCAGGCCGTCATAAGAGAATATGGAGCGCACGGGAAATCCGTCACCAACCCAATGCGGCGGGCGCGGATCGTGGACGGCCAGTACATTGCGCATGACTCAGGCCACCTCGGCTCGTTGGATCGCGACCCGCCGAGTGTAATTCGGGCCCGCCGGCCCCGCGACGGCCGATGCAATAAAGTTCATTTGCGCGCTCCTCCGGGATTCAGGCCCTTCAGGTCCGGGGCAATCAATGGCTTTCCGCTGGCACCATGGACCTGGCCGAAACGCTCGCCTTCGATCCATTGACGCCTTGCGGCCTCCATCTCGGCAGGCGTGCGCGCGACGAAGTTCCACCACAGGAGGATTTCTTCGCCGAAGGGCGCACCGCCGATAACCAGCACGCGTGATTGTGCGGGCGAGTTGAGTTCGAGCGATCCGTGGCCGGCACCCAGGTAGAGGAGCGTTCCCGGTTCAAGCACGTCGCCATTCAAAGCAGGCGCGCCTTCAAGCGTCAACACCGCATGCTCGAAGGAGGGATCGAGCGGCAGCACGAATTGCGCGCGTCCTCGCGTGGCGATGTCGAGCCCGATGAGCGGCGTATAGACCCTTGCGGGCGAAATTTCACCATCGCAAGTGCCGGCGAGCACCGTGATCCGGAACCCACCGCGGTCGATGACCGGCAGTACCGGATAGTGATGAAAGTCAGGCTCGCGTTGGCGCTCGGCATCCGGGAGCGCAATCCAGAGTTGCGTGGAATGAAAGCGCCCGGCGTGGCCTGATGGCGATTCCTCGGAATGTGAAATGCCGCGGCCCGCGGTCATCAGGTTGACCTGCCCGGGACGGATCAGCTGTACGCAGCCCAGGCTGTCGCGGTGCAGCACCTCGCCCTCGATCATCCATGTGAATGTCTGGAGCCCAATGTGCGGATGCGGGCCGATATTGAGGCCCTTGCCGGGCTCGAAATGCACCGGGCCGGCATGATCGAGGAAGCACCAGGCGCCGACCATTCGGCGATGGCGGTTTGGTACCGCCCGACGGATCTCGAAACCGTCGCCGATCACGGCGCGATGCGCCTCGAGCCGTTCTATCTGCGCTGCATCATTGTCCATTGGGCACGTCCCTGTTGTCCGCGACTTCCAGCCGTCATCATGGGGTGAGGTGGCAGTTGCAGACAATCGGTAGTAGGCTCGCGCCACCCAAAATGGCCCAAAGAGAAGCCGCAATGTTGCAGATGCGCACCGTGATTCCGGCCATCCTGCTTGTCATGCCCATTCTGGTACTGGCAGATGACAATTCTCTGACCCCCGAGGCGCGCCTCGCAGCGGCGGGCTATGCGCTTCCGGCGGCTCGCGATCCGGTTGCAAATTACGTGACCTCGGTGCGCACGGGCAATCTGCTGTTTCTCTCGGGTCACGGCGAGTGCGGCGAAACCCTGAAAACCGGCAAAGTCGGCCGGGATTTGACACTCGAAGAGGGCGCGCGTTCCGCCGAGCGCGTGGGTCTTTGCATGCTGGCGACCATCAAGGCGGCGGTGGGTGACCTGTCGAAGGTCAAGCGCTTCGTGCGTATTCTCGGGATGGTGCAGTCGACCGAGGATTTCAAGGACCATCCGAAGGTCATGAATGGATTCTCGGACCTCATGGTCGTCGCATTCGGCGAAAATGGGCGCGGCGCAAGGGCGGCCGTCGGTATGCAGTCCCTGCCTTTCAACATACCGGTCGAGATCGAAGCAACCGTCGAACTCTACGACGGGCCCTGACGGATTTCGTCAATGCGATCCCTGCTGATCCTCGCACTTCTGGTCGCGACCGCTTACCTCAGCCTCTGCGCCTGGCTCTTTTTCACGCAACGCTCGCAGATCTATTTTCCGGTACGGGAGACGAATCCGCTTGGTGCCCAGTCGATGAGGCTGAAAAACGGCGCCGCGACGCTCAAGATCTGGGTGGTCGAGCGGCCGGGCCCGCGCACGTTGATCTATTTCGGCGGCAATGCCGAGGACGTTTCCGCAAATCTGCCGACATTTGCTTCGACATTCCCCGATCACTCCCTGTATCTGGTGAATTACCGGAGTTATGGCGGCAGCACGGGCAGCCCCTCGGAATCCGCGCTGGTCGCCGACGCCACCGTAATCTTTGACCACCTGCATGCGCGCTATCCAGAAATCTCGGTCATAGGTCGCAGTCTCGGCACCGGCGTCGCCGTGCAGCTTGCAGCAGCCCGCGAAGTGCGTCGCCTGGTACTGGTGACTCCTTACGACAGCCTTGCAAGTGTCGCTGGCGCACATTTCCCGATGTTTCCGGTACGGTTATTTATGCGCGACCGCTACAACTCCGCCAGTTACGTGCACGCCATTTCCGCGCCGGTGCTGGCCGTCATCGCCGGTGAAGACGAAATCATTCCGTTCGCTAGATCGGAAGCGCTGGTGAATTCATTTCCGCAATCGCAGATCCGCGTGGTGCTGCTCGACGGCGCCACGCACAATTCCATCGACTTGTACCCCGGTTATCTGCGCGCCGTTGGGGGCTTTCTGACCGCGGAATGAGTCAGGAATGTGCACTGGGGCCCGCCATGCGATCATACCGGGAGGTGTGATGACCATGTACTTGCAGTCCAGGAAATGGGCCGGCCTCTTGATGCTGACGGCCGCCCTCATGGCGTCGGGATGTTCGGTGCAGCGCTTCGCCGCCAACAAGATCGGCGATACCCTGGCATCGGCAGGCACGACGTATTCGGGCGACGAAGACCCCGAACTGATTGGCGCTGCCCTGCCATTCAGCCTGAAGCTGATGGAAAGCGTTCTGGCATCCACCCCCGGGCATCGCGCGTTGCTCGCGGCAACCGCAGCAGGATTCACGCAATACGCCTACGCCTTTGTGCAGCAGGAGGCGGATGTCATTTCACTCGATGACACTGAACGTGCCTGGGCCGCGTGGAATCGGGCGAGGCGGATGTACTTGCGTGCGCGGGACTACGGACTGCGCGGTCTCGACGTGGCTGTGCCCGGTTTCAGCACGATGCTTCGAACGAATGCCGCCGCCGCTGTAGAAAAAGCAGGTGCCGCGGAAGTGGACCTACTCTATTGGAGCGCTGCATCCTGGGCGGCGGCAATTGCTCTCGCCAAGGACGACCCGTCGCTGGTCGCGGAGTTGCCCCTGGTATCGGCCTTGATCGACCGGGCGCTTACGGTGGACGAGGACTGGGATCGAGGCGCCATTCATTCCTTCCTGGTGACCTACGAGATGGCGCGGCCTGACGCCTTTGGAAGCTTTGACGACCGGATTGTCAGTGCGAGAAAGCATTTCGATCGCGCCGTCGCCTTGTCCCAGGGCAGGGCTGCGGGTCCCTATGTTTCCTGGGCCGAATCCGTCTGCATTCCGCAGGAAGATCGCGCCTGTTTCGAGGAAATGCTGCAGGCAGCGCTCGAGATCAATCCTGACGATGATCCACCGACACGACTGGCAAACGCCATATTCCAGCGCCGGGCCGCGTGGCTGCTGGCCCATGTCGATCGCTGGATCCTGCCCCCGCTGGACGAAACCGCAGGTCAAGAGGAACAGCCATGATCAACAGCCCGCGTTTCTGCCTGCGTCTCGCCGTAGTCTCGCTGGCAGCTGTTGCCTACGCCCTCGGATCTGCCGCTACCGCGGCCGCAGGCACGGAATTGCGCATCGCCACCGTCGCGCCTTCCGGTTCTTCCTTCCACAAGCGCCTGCAGACGCTCGGCAATGAATGGACCCGTGGTGCCGGCGGCGTTTCGATGAACATCTATGCGGGAACCCAGGGCGGCGAATTGCAGATCGTCCGGCGCATGCGCGTCGGACAGATCCAGGGCGCGATGCTTTCTGCTGTCGGCCTCGCGCAGATTGACCGCTCGGTGACCGCGCTGCAGTACATGCCGCTGATGTTCCGCGACTGGGACGACGTCGACGCGGTGCGCGAGAAGCTGCGTCCCGAACTTGAGCGGCGCCTGGGCGAAGCCGGCTATGTCGTGATGTTCTGGGGGGACGCCGGCTGGGTCCGCTATTTCTCCAGCAAGCCCATCAATCGCCTGAAGGACCTGAAGCCGATGCGCGTATACGCGAGTTCCGGCGATCCGGAGAGCGTCGAGATAATGAAGTCCTATTACACTCCGGTGGTTCTCGAGCCGGACCAGATCCTGCTCGGGCTGCGCAACGGCATGATCGATGCGCTGCCGGTGCCTGCGTTCCTGGCCAACTTCAGCCAGGTTCCGACCTATGCGCCATACATGCTCGACCTGCGCTGGGCGCCGATCACCGGCGCGCTGGTCGTCACCAAGCGCGCCTGGGACAAGCTCGACCCCGCGACCCAGGCATGGCTGCGCGAGACTTCCGAGCGCGCCGGTCATGAAATGCGCCGCTCCAGCCGCGCCGAGGACGAGGAGGCGGTGCAGGCGATGAAGGACAAGATGGGACTCAAGGTCATCCCGATGACGCCGGACGCGGAACGCCAGTGGCGTGCCGAGGCGGCGAGCATCTATCCGCGCATCCGCGGCACACTGGTTCCCGCGCCGATGTTCGACGCGGCGGTCGAGACACTGAAGGCCAGGCACGCTGCCGGCACGTGATGTCGTTCGTCCACCGGGCCGAGAATCTGCTGCTCGCGGCGACGCTTGCCCTGCTCGTGCTGCTGGGAGTGGCGAGCGCCAGCACGACATTCGCCAATACCGACGAGCTGATCCGTCACCTGACTCTCCTGGTCGGCATGCTGGGCGGCATGGCGGCGGCCCGCGAAAACCGGCTGCTGTCCATGGGAACCGTCGCCCAGGCTGTGCCGCCAGCGTGGCAACCCGCGATTGCGGCATTCACCGGCCTGGTCAGCACGACAGTCGCCGCGCTGCTGACGCTGGCAGCCTGGCAGTTCGTGTCGGAGGAGGCGGCCTCGTCAAGCCGGCTCGCTTTCGGCGTACCGCGCATCGTGCTGCAGGCCGTGATGCCGCTGGGTTTCGCGTTGATCACATTGCGAATCGCGCGGCATGCGGTCGGTGGCCTTGCTGCTCGAATCGTCCTGCTGCTGATCGCAGCGGGCCTGACATACGCGGTATCGCAACTGGATGGTGGTGTCGCTGCCGCACGCACTCCGATGCTGGTCGTGCTGGCCGCCGCCATCGTGCTCGGCGCACCGATCTTCGTCGGCCTTGCGGGCGTCGCGTTGATATTCTTCATCAGCGCGGGCGACCCGATCGCATCGATTCCGCTGGATCACTACGACCAGGTCACGAATCCACTGCTCGCGACACTGCCGCTATTCACGCTGGCCGGTTATATCGTTGCTGCAAGCGGCGCGGCACGGCGCCTGGTGCGATTGCTGCGAGCCTGGTCCGGCCATCTGCGCGGCGGGCCGGCGGTTGTCACCGTATTTGCCTGCGCATTTTTCACCGCGTTCACCGGCGGGTCCGGCGTGACGATCCTGGCGCTTGGCGGCCTGCTGATGCCGATCCTGCTGTCATCGCGTTACGGTGATCGCGCCGCGCTCGGGCTGGTGACCGGCGCGGGTTCTCTTGGCGTGTTGTTTGCGCCCTGCCTGCCGCTGATCCTCTATTCCATCGTCGCGCAGGTTTCCATCGAAGAGATGTTCCTGGCCGGCGCCGTGCCGGGCTTGCTGATGGTCGCGCTGGCCTGCGCCTGGGGCATCGCTGCTTCGCCGAGCCTGAAGAAACGCCCACGGTTCAGCTGGCGCCGCGCGGTCGTGACGACCTGGCGCGCGAAATGGGAACTGCTGCTGCCGGTAGTGCCGCTGGTGCTGATATTCGGCGGATTCGTGCTGCCGGTGCAGGCAGCTGCCATTACTGCGGCCTACGCGTTGCTGATCGCGGCGTTCGTCAATCGTGACCTGCCGCGCGGCGCCGCGCTCGTGGCCGTCATGTGCGAATGCGGATTGCTGGTCGGTGGCGTGCTGCTGATCCTGGGTGCCGCGATGGGCCTGACCAATCTGCTGATCACGGAGCACGTTCCGGACCGGCTGACCGTCTGGATCGAGAGCACGATCGAGGCACGCTGGCTGTTCCTGCTGATACTAAACCTGTTCCTGCTGGTGGTCGGCAGCCTGATGGATATCTTTTCGGCCATCATCGTGGTCGCACCGCTGATCGTGCCGGTCGCGCTCGCGTTCGGCGTCGAGCCCGTGCACCTCGGCGTGATCCTGCTGGCCAATCTCGAACTTGGTTACCTGACGCCGCCGGTGGGCCTGAATCTTTTCATGTCGGCGTCGCGTTTCGGGCGCCCTGTGCTCGAGGTCGCCCGCGCCTCGCTGCCGATTCTCGTGGTGCTGGCGATCGGGGTCGCGCTGATCACGGCATTCCCGCAATTGACCCTGGCGCTGCCGCGATGGCTGCTGTAATCATGCGAGCGTGGCGGGATTGTTCTCCAAGTCGATCGGCCGGTTCTATCGCTGATCCAGGCCGGCATGCCGGTGCACCGCACTCTTCAGCATCGCGAACGCCTCTTCGACGACGGCATCCTGGCCTTCATTTGTCAGGATCGTGAACTGGACGGTCAGTTCGCCAACCAGCAACGCGCCCTGGTTCATGTACCTGAACTCTTCGGTTTGCGGTGCTCCCTCCGGCGCGACGAAGTAGAAGCCGACACCACTCGAGCCCTGCAAGCGGCGGATCTCGAGAGGCGGCTCGCCGGCCAGTTCGCGCACCCGCTCGGCCGACGCGCGCACTGTCTCGCGCAGCGTTTCCACGTCCGGTGCGGAAATATCCGGCTCAACCGGCCAGCCTGGGGTAACGTAAATCTCGAAGGCCGCACCCTCCCTCGGGCGCAACTGGATGGTCGGGGGCCCGCCATCGGCAGGCCGGTCAATCGTCTTATCCCAGGCCGGTGGGATGTCGAGCTCGAAGATGTCCAGGTTCGGCAATTCGTAGCTGTGCGCGCCGTTCTCCTGCGTCTGGCCGATTTGGGGCGCGGCCAGCAGGACCGTGAGCGCCAAGAAGGCAGGGACCAGGCGATTCATGGACAGAATCTCCGGAAGCAAAAAAGGGCCAGCATTGCCGGCCCCTTGTGCGGTATCGCTCAGCCCGCCCGGAGCCGGATCACCTGTGCAGCGCTATATCGGAGGTGCTCCACCCGATACGAAGCCCACCTTCTGCAATCCGCCGCGCTGCAACGTGAACAGCACGTTAGCGACGTACACATAGGGGGTGCGCCGGTCGGCGTCCACGTGGATCTCCGGCTGGGGATCCTTGACGTTTTCGATCGCGACGTAGTCCCGGAACGTGGGATGGTCGACGGCGCTCCCGTTCCAGAGAATCGTGCCGTCGAATTCGACGTAGATCTTCATGACCACGGGCTCTTCGGGCGGCGGATTCGGATTGTCGCGTGGCAGGTCTATCTTGACCGCGTGCGTCATCACCGGAATCGTGATGATGAAGATAATCAGCAACACGAGCATGATGTCGACGAGCGGAATGACATTCGGCTCGACCATCGGATCCGCACTGTCGCCCTTGACCGAAACCGCCATGAAATTCCCCCGCCGGGCCTTTGCCGTTGTCTAATGCCCTGGTGAGCATGAGTTTGCCCGGCAAGGCGGCAAGGCGCAAGTCGCCGGTATCGGTGCTATCCTTTTCAAAAACGCGCAGGGAGCGCGAATATGCGGGGGAATAGATGACCAGAGCGACCGCTGACATTCGAAATATTGCCCTGGTAGGCCACGCAGGGGTGGGCAAGACCCTGCTGGCAGAGGCGCTCCTGTTCGGCGCCGGTGCGATCCGTGCCAAGGGTGAATTGGCCCGCGGAACAACGGTCTGCGACCATGACCCGCAGGCCCGGCGTCTGCAGCATTCCATCGACGCCACGGTCTGCTGGCTGGAAACCGGTGGGGCGCATGTCAACCTGGTCGACACCCCCGGTTACCCTGATTTCATAGGCCGCACCCTGCCGGTCCTGGAGGCGGTTGAGACGGCGGCGGTCGTCGTCAGCGCGGTCAGCGGTGTCGAGGCGATGACCCAGAGGATGATGGATGTCGCTCGCGAGCGCGGCCTTTGCCGGGTGATCGTCGTCAACAAGATTGACGCCCGTGATGCGAATACCGAAGGCACTCTGGCGGAGATCCGCGACCAATTTGGCCGGGAATGCCTCCCGGTCAACCTGCCGGCCGCCGGGGGCAGCAAGGTCATCGATTGCTTTTTCCACAATGAGGGTGAGCCCACCGATTTTTCATCGGTGCGCGACGCCCACACCGAGATCATCGACCAGGTCGTCGAGGTGGACGACGAGCTGATGGCCCTGTACCTGGAACAGGGCGAGGAATTACAGCCGGAACAACTCCACGACCCGTTCGAGAAGGCGTTGCGCGAGGGCCACCTGATCCCTGTGTGCTTTGTTTCGGCGGAGACTGGCGCCGGCATCCCCGAGCTGCTTGAAATTCTTGCACGCCTGATGCCGAATCCCGCGGAAGGAAATCCGCCGCCGTTCATGAAGGGCGAAGGCGACAGTGCCGAGCGCGTGGAAATCGCGCCGGATCCTTCCCGTCACGCGATCGCGCATGTCTTCAAGGTAATCATGGATCCCTTCGTCGGCAAGCTTGGCCTGTTCAGGGTCCATCAGGGGACCGTCAAGAGTGGCGCCCAGCTGTTGGTCGGCGACGCGAGAAAGCCCGTCAAGATCGCGCACCTGTACCAGATGCAGGGCAAGGAACACGGCGCCATGCCGCTGGCGGTGCCGGGCGATATCTGCGCCGTGGCAAAACTCGATGAACTGCATTTCGACGCCGTATTGCACGACTCCCACGACGAGGACAATTTCCATCTGAAGCCTATCGCCTATCCGCCGGCAATGCTGGGGCTTGCGATCGAACCGGAACGGCGCGGCGACGAACACAAGCTGGCCGAGGCGCTGCACAAGCTGGCCATCGAGGATCCCTGCGTGCGCGTCGAGCACGTGAGCAGCCTCAATGAAACCGTGCTGTACGGCATGGGCGACCTGCACCTGCGTGCCATGATTGAGCGCATGACCGAGCGCTACGGCGTGGCCGTCAAGACGCGTCCGCCCAGCATTCCCTATCGCGAAACGATCACGCGGCCCGCCGAAGGGCATCATCGCCACAAGAAGCAGACCGGCGGCGCCGGGCAGTTCGGCGAGGTGTACCTGCGGATCGAGCCGCTGGCGCGCGGCTCGGGGTTTGAATTCGTCGATGACGTGGTCGGCGGCACCATCCCGAACCAGTTCATACCTGCCGTCGAAAAAGGGATCCGTCATGCGCTGTCTGAAGGCGCGGTCGCGGGTTTCCCGCTGCAGGATATTCGCGTTTCCGTCTATGACGGGAAGTACCATTCGGTGGATTCCAAGGAAGTCGCCTTCGTATCGGCGGGCCGCAAGGCCTTCCTGGACGCCGTCGGCAAGGCTGCGCCAACCGTGCTGGAGCCCGTCGTGCACGTGAAGATCACGGCGCCGGGCACCGTGATGGGCGACATTACGGCGGACCTGGCGACGCGGCGGGCGCGCATCGACGGCAATGAGGCGCGCACGCGCGGCCGCATCGTGGTATCTGCATACGTGCCGCTGGCGGAAGTCACCGATTACCAGACCCGCCTGAAGGCCCTGACCGGCGGCGAGGGCAGTTTCACGCTGGCACTCAGCCACTACGACCCGGTGCCGCCGCGCAAGCAGCAGGAACTGGCCTCAGCCTGGAAACCCGCTGCCGGAGAGGAATGAGCTGCAAATGGATACCCGATCGGACACCCGCATCATGGCCGTGTTCTGCGACTTCGAGAATGTCGCACTCGGCGTGCGCGATGCGAAGATTCCTTCATTCGACATCCGCAAGGTGCTCGAACGCCTGCTGCTGAAGGGCAAGATCGTCGTCAAGAAGGCCTACTGCAACTGGGAACGCTACAAGGACTTCAAGGGCGAGATGCACGAGGCCACCTTCGAGCTGATCGAGATACCGCATGTGCGCATGTCCGGGAAGAACTCCGCGGACATCCGGATGGTCGTCGATGCGCTCGACCTCTGCTATACGAAGTCACACGTCGACACCTTTGTGGTCATCAGCGGCGATTCGGATTTCTCGCCGCTGGTCAGCAAGCTGCGCGAGAACGACAAGGTCGTTATCGGTGTCGGTGTCAAGAATTCCACATCCGACCTGCTGATCAGCGGTTGCGACGAGTTCATCTACTACGATGACCTGGTTCGCAGCGAGAATCGCGGGCGCAGCGCGCGGCGCGAAAAGACGACAAAGGCCGCGGCCAAGGCGCCCAGCACGCCGGATGACCGCCGCCAGGAGGGCATTGATCTCGCCGTCGAGACGGCCGAGGACCTGTTCGCCGAGCGCGACGCCGAGGACAAGGTCTGGGGTTCGATGGTCAAGCAGGCCATCAAGCGCCGCAAGCCCGGGTTCAACGAGAGCTATTACGGATTCAAGAATTTCGGCAAGCTCCTGGAAGAGGCCCGCGACCGCAAGCTGATCGATCTCGAATTCGACACGAAATCGGGCGGCTACATCATTACGCGCATCGCTGCGGGCTGAGATGGCAAGGCATGTCGTTTGCAGTACCGACGATCTGCCGGTCGGCAGCATGAAGGCGTTCAAGGCTGGGGAAACACGAATCGTCGTTTACCACCTGAAAAATGGCTTCTTCGCGACCCAGGCCCAGTGCACGCACACATTCGGGCCGCTAGCACGCGGCGAGATCGTGAAG
Source organism: Steroidobacteraceae bacterium (assembly GCA_032127975.1). GTDB lineage: Bacteria > Pseudomonadota > Gammaproteobacteria > Steroidobacterales > Steroidobacteraceae > SCUD01. Next base: position 1,935 of record JAQBHG010000010.1, on the reverse strand, counting down.
GGCTGCCAGGTGCAGTGCCCTTTGCATCGCGCCCGATTCGACATCGCGACCGGCGCCGTCGTGCGCTGGGCGAATTTTCCGCCCGGAATCCAGCTGCTGAATGCCGTGCGCGGCGAGAAGGCGTTGCGCACGTTTGAGGTCGAAGTCAGGAATGGAAATGTGGAGGTAATGGCATGATGCGGCGCGAGGCGATGACACGGTATTCGGCGTTCCTGCTGATGGCCGCAGCGGCGGGCGCCTGCCAGGGACAGGCCGGCTTGCCGCCCACGGTGAACGATCAGGCAGTGCTCGAGACCGTCGCAACCGGACTCGAGCATCCGTGGAGCCTCGCCTTCCTGCCGGACGGGCGCATGCTGGTGACTGAACGACCCGGGCGCCTGCGCTACGTGACAATGAAGGGCGAGGTTTCCGAACCCATCTCCGGCGTGCCGGCCGTGTATGCCGAGGGGCAGGGCGGTTTGCTGGACGTCACTCTCGATCCGGACTTCAGCGGCAACTCGATGATCTACCTTTCGTACGCCGAGCGCGGCGATGGCGATGTCAACGGCACGGCCGTTGCCCGCGCAAGGCTGGACGGCATGCGGCTCGCCGATCTCCAGGTCATCTTTCGCCAGTCGCCAAAGGTGAAGAGCAACTATCACTTTGGTTCGCGGCTGGTATTCGCCCGCGACGGCAGTCTTTTCGTCACGCTGGGCGAACGCAATTCGGAGCGGCAAAGTGCGCAGGACCTGGGGACGCATCTCGGCAAGATCGTGCGCATTACGAAGGACGGCGAGGTTCCGGCGGACAATCCCTTTGCCGGCCGCGCCGGCGCACTACCCGAGATATGGTCGCTCGGTCATCGCAACGTGCAGGGCGCGACAATTGATCCGGCGACGGGCCGCTTCTGGGCGGTCGAGCATGGGCCGCGTGGTGGCGACGAGATCAATCTGCCCGAAGCCGGCCGCAATTACGGCTGGCCGGTGATCACCTTTGGCACGGAATACAGCGGGCCCGCGATCGGCGAGGGCACGGCGAAAGCCGGCCTGGAGCAACCGCTGTACTACTGGGTGCCGTCGATCGCAACGTCGGGCATGACGTTCTACACCGGCGACGCCCACCCGGAATGGAAAGGCAACCTCTTTGTCGGCGCACTGGCTGCCGAGCTGGTGGCACGGCTTGAATTCGGCGCGGACGGCAAGGTGACGGCTGAGGAGCGCTTCCCGGTCGGTGAGCGCGTTCGCGACATCCGCCAGGGCCCGGACGGCGCACTGTACCTGGTGACCGACGAAGACGCCGGCCGATTGCTGCGCCTGATACCCGCGAAGTAACCGAGTGGATCGCACCGAGCGCTTCTACAAGATCCGCCGCCGGCTGATCGAAAAAGGGGCCCTGACGCGGCGCGAGGTCGAGGAAGATCTCGAAATTTCGCACGCGACCTTCAAGCGCGACATCGAGTACATGCGCGACCGGCTCAATGTGCCGATCGTCTGGTCGCGCGAGCGCGTGGCGTATGTGCTCGACCCGGATGCCGACGTCGCCGAGCTTCCCGGCATCTGGTTCAGTCCCGCCGAAATCTATGCGCTGCTCGAGATCGAGCACTTGCTCGAGCGCCTCCAGCCGGGTCTGCTCGGCCGCCAGCTCGACCCACTGCGCACACGGCTGCGCGCGCTGCTGGAGCGCGGCGACCACGGGCACCACGAAATCCGCCGGCGCATCCGCGTGATCGCGCTGGGAAGCCGGCGGGTCAATCGTGAGGTCTTCGAAGCGCTGTCGGTCGGGCTGTTGACCCGCCGCCGGATTAACATGCGCCACGTCAAGCGTGGCAGCGGCGAGATCTCCGAGCGTGTCGTGTCGCCGCAGCGTCTGGTCCATTACCGTTATAACTGGTATCTCGATGCCTGGTGTCATATGCGCAAGGACTTGCGCGTATTCGCCGTTGACGCGATCAAGAGC
>JAQBHG010000009.1:0-31359 GCA_032127975.1 Steroidobacteraceae bacterium | reverse complement strand
AGGCGGGCGCTCGCGCCGGACGAGTCGAGGTGCTGTTCGTTTTTCCCGTCGGTGGACACTGAATCGGGGTCAAAGCCGCTGACCAGGTTATTCGTACCCGCTTCGATGATATTGGCGCGGAACATGCGCGCCGAGCCGTCGAGGCTGCGTGCGTGAACATTGAAAAGCGCGCTCATATTGTCATTTTCATAGAGGAATTGGAGCCGCCCTGCGAACTCGTCGAATCCCTCGAAAGCGTCCTTTCCTATCACGCCGGTTGGCGCAGGCCGCACATTGTCGACCCAGTTGTCGCGGTGCTGGTACAGGCCTGAGAACCTGGCCGACCAATGCTCGCCGAGCGCGCCGCCGACCGCACCTTCAATGTTTGCGGTCCCGTCATCGCCATAGCTCGCCTGCACGTAGCCGCCCGCGTCACGCGAGGGGCGTACCGAGTTGAACTTGACGACGCCGGCCGGCGTGTTGCGGCCGAACAGCGTGCCCTGCGGGCCACGGAACATCTCGACCATCTCCAGATCGAAGACCGGGAAGCCCTTCAGGATCGGGTTCTCCTGGACCACGTCATCGTAGACCAGGGATACCGGCTGCGATGCGTTCAGGTCGAAGTCGGTGTTACCGAGGCCGCGGATATAGAAGCGCGGAAACGCGCGGCCGAATGACGATTCGATCAGCAGGCTCGGGAGCCGGCCCGAAAGGAAACGGATGTCGTCAGCGCCGGACCCCAGGATGTCGAGCTTTTCGCCGCCGACAGCGGTGACCGAAACAGGCACGTCCTGGACGCTTTCACTGCGGCGCTGGGCCGTGACCATGACCTCACCGAGCGTGGTCGGCGGCGTCTGTGCCCAGGCGGCGGGCACAGGCAGTGCCATGGCGATAGCTGCGGCGAGGCTGCGACTTGCGAGTCGCTGGCCGATTTCTGCGTTACCCATTTTCTGACTCCCCTTGGAACTGGCGCAGACCGGGATATCCGGCCGCGGAGTTTTCGGAGGAGTGTAGCGGAGCCGCGCGGCTGTGCAAGCGGCGGCGCAAGACCGGCCTACTTGATCTTCGATTCCTTGTAGGGCACATGCTTGCGGACGACCGGGTCGTACTTGCTGACCTCCAGCTTCTCAGGATGCAGGCGCTTGTTCTTCGTGGTCGTGTAGAAATGGCCGGTTCCGGCCGATGAGACGAGCTTGATCTTGTCGCGCATGTCGGTTCCTCAGACGTGGGTGCCGGCGGCGCGCAATTCCGCGAGCACGACGTCTATGCCCCGTTTCTCGATCGTACGAAGGCCGCGGGTCGACAGACGCAGCGTGACCCAACGAGCCTCGCTCTCGACCCACAAGCGCTGATCATGCAGATTCGGCAGGAAACGGCGGCGCTTCTTGATATTCGAGTGCGACACCTTGTTGCCGCTCCTGGGCCGCTTGCCGGTGACCTGACAGACTCGGGACATGACCTGGACTCCGCTGGCTGCGCTGCCCGTAAAAGAGCCGCATATTAGACCAGCCGGGGGCCGGCGCCGTCAAATAAGGCCTTTTTCCGCCAGGGAAGTGCATATTCCGTCGCCGATAATCAGGTGGTCCAGCAGCCTGATCTCGACCAGTGCCAGGGCGTCGCGCAGGCGTGTCGTGATGATTTCGTCCGCCTGACTGGGCTCGGCGACTCCGGAGGGATGGTTGTGCGCCAGGATCACCGCTGTCGCATTGCGGGCCAGCGCCTGCTTGACGACTTCGCGGGGGTGCACGCTGGCACCGTCCACCGTGCCGCGAAATAGCTCCTCGCAGTTGATCAGGCGGTGGCGGCTGTCCAGGTACAGGCAGCAGAAAACCTCGTGTTCCCGGTCGCGCAGCCGCGCGACCAGGTATTCGCGCGCCGCGCGCGGGCTCTGCAGCACGGGCCCGGTCCGCAGGCGTTCCAGGTGGTGCCGACGCACGATTTCGAGCGCGGCCTGCAATTCGGCCCAGCGCGTCGGGCCGACACCGCGCTGCCGGCAGAGTGCGTTTCGCTCCGCCGATAGGACACTTCGCAATGAGCCGAAGTGGGCAAGCAATGAACGCGCGATGTCGACGGCGGTCGCTCCGCGCGTGCCGTGACGCAGCCAGATCGCGAGCAATTCCGCCTCGGTCAGCGCTCCGGATCCCATCTGCAGCAGCTTTTCGCGCGGCCTTTCGGCTGGCGGCCAGTCCCTGATGTGCATGCGAGCCTCCTGCGGGCAGTCTGCTGACTGTCGTACCTCGCCGCGTGTCGCAAATGGCGCCGGTTGCGGGAGTAAGGGACGCGGCGGGGCAATCCGGGGCATGACCCCAGAACCGGCGGTTATCGATCGTTGGCGCGGATGCCGTCCCGCGGGGATAATCGAGCCATGGACAAGCCGCGGCCACGCCCCCTGCGGATCCTGCTCGGCGTGACCGGCGGGATCGCTGCCTACAAGTGTCCGGACCTAGTCCGGCGCCTGCGCGAGCGCGGGGCAGAAGTTCAGGTGGTCATGACCGCTGGCGCCTCGAAGTTCATTACGGCCCTGACCTTTCAGGCTGTCTCCGGGCGGCCCGTGAGGGATTCGCTGTGGGACGAAGCCGCCGAGGCGGCGATGGGCCACATCGAACTCGCCCGCTGGGCGGATGCCGTGCTGGTAGCCCCGGCGACCGCTGATTTCCTGGCGAAGCTCGGCCACGGGCGCGCAGACGACCTGCTCTCGACAATTTGCCTCGCAACCGCGGCGCCCCTCTACCTGGCGCCGGCGATGAACCAGCAGATGTGGGCGAATCCTGCGACTGCGGCCAATGTGGCGCTGTTGCGGGACCGCGGTGCCACGATCCTCGGGCCAGGCGAGGGCGATCAGGCCTGTGGCGAAACAGGGCCCGGCCGCATGCTCGAGCCGGATCAGCTTGCCGAGCTCACGCTGTCACGGCTTTCGGCGAAACGGGTGCTCGCGGGACAGAAAGTGGTCGTCAGCGCGGGGCCGACGCGCGAGCGCCTGGATCCCGTGCGGTTCATCAGCAATCGCAGTTCCGGGAAGATGGGTTATGCCGTGGCCCAGGCGGCCCGGGATGCTGGTGCGACCGTCGTCCTGGTCAGCGGCCCGGTCGGCATCAGCCCGCCGTCAGGCGTTGAATTCGTAGCCGTCGAGAGTGCCCAGCAGATGCATGAAGCGGTGCACCGCGCCCTGGCGGATGCGGATATCTATGTTGGCGCCGCAGCGGTCGCCGACTACCAGGCGCCGGCAGTCGCGGCACAGAAGATCAAGAAATCGTCGGATACGATGCAGCTCGAACTCGTCAAGGCGCCGGACATCCTTGCTTCGGTCGCCGCACTCAAGAGCGGCAGGCCATTTGTCGTCGGATTCGCAGCCGAGACCGAGAACATCGAGGAAAACGCGCGCGCCAAGCTCGCTCGCAAGCGAGCGGACATGATTGCCGCAAACCTGGTTGGCGACGGACTCGGATTCGATTGCGACGACAACTCGCTGCTCGTCCTCTGGGCGGGGGGCCGCGAGGAGATCGCCAGCTGCGGGAAGTCCGAGCTTGCGCGCCGGCTGGTGACGCTCATCGCGGAGGTCCACGGATCACAGCGGCGTCCAGGTACAGTCGCAGCAGTACGCGGGTGAAGCGCGTGACAGCAGCCCGTCGGCTCCTGATCCGTGTCCTCGATCCGCGCGTGGGCCGTGAGATTCCGTTGCCCGGCTATGCGACGGACGGATCCGCGGGTCTCGACCTGCGTGCCTGCCTGGACGCGCCCATCACCCTGGAACCGGGCCAGACCCATCTCGTGCCGACAGGATTCGCGATGCACCTGGAGGACCCCGGCCTGGCCGCAGTCCTGCTGCCTCGCTCGGGCCTGGGGCACAAGCACGGCATCGTGCTCGGCAATCTGGTCGGGCTGGTCGATTCCGACTACCAGGGCCAGGTGATGGTTTCGGTATGGAACCGCAGCAGCCATCCCTTCACGATCTCACCCGGCGAGCGGATCGCCCAGATGATCATCGTGCCTGTGGTCCAGGTCGAACTCGAAGTCGTTTCCGAATTCGGTGAATCGGCAAGGGGTGCGGGCGGATTCGGAAGTTCGGGCCGCTAGCAATCGTCAGCGCGGCCCGATCGCCTTCAGTTCCTTGAAGCGCTTGATGTCCGCCCCGAATGTCGTGCGGATGGTTTCGCGTTCGAGGCGCTTCTTGTCGAGATTCTGCTGCTGCGTCGCGATGTCGGACGCGGAGCGCTGGATGTCGAGCTTCAGCTCGTCGGGTATCGGCTGCGCGTCGGGTTCCTGGCTGTGCGGCAGGAATCGCGTGGCCTGCTTTTCCAGTTGTACGTGCTTGGCTCGCAGGTTTGCGAGCGACTGTTGCTGGATGGTCAGCTGCGCTTCGATGAGTTCAAGGCGCCGGTCACGCAACACCTCGATTTCTTCGACGGACTGGTACACCTGCAGCAGGGTCCGGTCGCGCTGCTTCTGGATCTGGATGTCCTTGGCCGCCTTGTCCGCCGCAGCCTTGGCGCGCGCCTCCTCGGGAGTCACGAGACCTTCTTCGCGGCCCACCGGCACGCCGTGCTTGTTCAGCACGTCCCGGTCCTGCTCCGCGTATTCCGGCGGAATGCTGTCGCCGTAGTGGACCTGGCCATTCTTGTCGACCCAGCGGTAGAGCTTCTGCTGGGTGTTGGACGCACCGTAGGCGCTGCCTGCCAGCAAGGCGAGCATCAGCGCAGGCAACATCACTCGCGTGGACCAGAAATTCATCCAGGGCACCTCTGACCGCACATTCTGCCCCCTTGCGAAAGGGCCGACCGTAAATGCATCACGCTTCCCCGTCGATACCATAGCGCGAACGGTAGCTCCTGAGGCCGGCGAGTTCATCCGGTCGCCCGGTCGTCGCCAAGTGCTCGATGATGTCACCGAGCGTGATTATCTTAATGACCGGGATGCTGAACGTCGTCTGAATCTCCTGGACCGCTGACAGGTCGCCCTGGCCTCGCTCCTGCCGATCCAGCGCCAGCACGACTCCTGCCGGCATCGCGCCGGCCGCGCGAATGAGACCGATGGACTCGCGGATGGCAGTGCCCGCCGTTATGACATCGTCGACGATCAACACCCGACCGGCCAGGGGCGCTCCAATCAGGCTGCCGCCTTCACCGTGCGACTTGGCTTCCTTGCGGTTGAAGGCGACCGGCACATTGCGACCGTGCCTGGCGGCGAGGGCGATTGCAGCCGCGGTCGCGAGCGGTATGCCCTTGTAAGCGGGCCCGAACAGCATGTCGAAGGGCAGGCCGGAGTCGATGATCGCCTGCGCGTAGCAATCGCCGAGCGCGCCAAGTGCAGCACCGTCGTTGATGAGCCCCGCATTGAAGAAGTACGGACTGATGCGGCCCGACTTCAGCGTGAACTGCCCGAAGCGCAGAACCTGCTGCGTCAGGATCAATTCGATGAATTCTTTCTGATGGGTCCGCATGCACCCTTGACCTGCCAATGCGTATCATGGCGCATCGGCCGCGGAGCCAGCATGCGCATCCTCACGCTCAACTGCAATGGCATCCGCTCCGCGGCCCGCAAGGGCTTGTTCGAATGGCTGCCTGCGCAATCGCCGGATGTCGTCTGCCTGCAGGAGACCAAGGCGCAGGAGCACCAGCTCGAGGGCGGCGGATTCAGGCCGGTCGGTTACCACTGCCACTACTTCGATGCCGAACGCAAGGGTTACAGCGGCGTCGCCGTGTTTTCGAAGGCGAAACCCGATCGCGTGATCCGCGGTTTTGGCGTACCGGAATTCGACGGCGAAGGCCGTTATCTCGAGCTGCAGCTCGGGCCGCTGTCCGTGGTGTCGCTGTACCTGCCTTCGGGTTCGTCGGGGCCGGAACGCCAGGCCTCCAAGTTCCGTTTCCTCGATGTCTTCCTTCCGTACCTGAAAAAGCTCGGGCGGCGGAAACGCCAATACGTCCTCTGCGGCGACTTCAATATTGCACACCGGCAGATCGACCTCAGGAACTGGCGTTCCAACCAGAAGAATTCCGGTTTCCTGCCGGAGGAGCGAGCTTGGCTCGACCGGATGTTTGACGAGTTGGGTTGGGTCGACGCATTTCGCGAAGTCGAACCCAGGCCCGAGCAATACACCTGGTGGTCCAATCGCGGCCAGGCGCGGGCCAAGAATGTTGGCTGGAGAATCGACTATCAGGTCGTCAGCGGCTCGCTTGCAGGCAAGGCGCGCGCGGCTTCGATCTACAAGGACACCTGGTTCTCGGATCATGCTCCCTTGACGATGGACTACGAGTTTTGACCGAAACACTGAAATCGGCCCCGGCAAAACCGCCGCGCGGCTGGTTGCAGGCGCTGGGCGTGTACGGCAAGCCCACCGTGCTGTCGATGCTGTTCCTGGGATTCTCGGCGGGGCTGCCGTTCTACCTGGTATTCCAGACGCTATCGGCCTGGCTGCGCCAGGAGGGGATCGAACGCGCGACGATCGGCATGCTCGCATGGGTCGGTCTCGTCTACGCGATCAAGTTCCTGTGGTCGCCGGTCGTGGATCGCGCACGCATCCCGCTCCTGTTTGCGTGGCTCGGAAGACGGCGCAGCTGGATGCTGCTAGCGCAACTCGGCATTGCACTTGGACTCGTCAATCTCGCCACCAGCGATCCGACGACCGGCGTGACGCAGATCGCGCTGGGCGCGTTGTTTCTCGCTTTCTGCTCGGCAACCCAGGACATTGCGGTCGACGCCTGGCGCATCGAATCGGCGCCGGTCGAGATGCAGGGCGCGATGGCTGCTGCCTACCAGATCGGTTATCGCGCCGCGCTGATCACCGGCGGTGCCGGAGCACTCGGCCTTGCCCAGGGCTACGGCTGGACGACCAGCTACGCGATCATGGCGGCCCTCGCGGGCGTCGGCATTGTCACGACGTTACTGGTGCGCGAGCCGCAGGAGCACGTGTCGCGCGAATCGGCGGAGCGCGAGGCGCGAGTCGTCGACTGGCTGGAGACGAAGGCGCACTGGCCGGGCTCGCTGCGTGAAATCGGCGCCACCTTCATCGGTGCGGTGATCTGCCCGCTCACGGATTTCTTTGCGCGCTATGGCGGCCGCCTCGCGATTGTGACGCTGTTGCTGATCGGCACATACCGGCTGACCGAATTCACCATGGGCTCGATGGCGAATCCGTTCTATATCGATCATGGCTACACGTTGGGCCAGATCGCGACGATCGTGAAGGCGTTTGGACTTCCGGTTTCGATGATCGGTGTCGTGCTGGGTGGCGTCGTGATCGCCAGGTTCGGTCTGCGCCGCGCGCTGTTCCTTGGCAGCGGCCTCATCATTGCGTCGAATCTGGGTTTTTCGCTTCTCGCCACGACCACGACCCCGACCCTCATCGGACTGGCCCTCGTCAACAGCCTCGACAACCTGGCCCAGGGCGTCCATGGCACGGCACTGATCGCATTTCTCTCGAGTCTCACGAGCAGCCGTTACACGGCAACGCAGTACGCGCTCTTCTCGTCCCTCTACGCATTGCCCGGCAAGCTGCTGGAAGGCACGTCTGGATTTGTCGTGGACGCGATCGGATACCCGGTATTCTTCACGTACACGGCGGCGCTCAGCATTCCAGGTCTCGTGCTGCTGTTCTGCCTGCTGCGCACGGGTGTCCTCGACGGGCGCCCGGTGGTAGCGGCAGGCAAGTGACGGGTGGATTCCGATGATCGATGAACTGTTGAAATTCTTCGTGCTGTTCTTCGTGGTCGTCGAACCGATCACCCTGGTACCGCTGTTTGCCGGACTGACCGAAGGCGCTGACGAGCAATTCCGGCGCCGCATGGCGCTGAAGGCCGTGATCGTGTCAGGCGTTGTGCTGTTGCTGTTCGCGCTGGGCGGTGCGTGGTTCCTCAGCATGATGAACATCAGCATCAATGCCTTCCGCATAGCCGGAGGCGTGATGCTGTTCCTGATTGCCCTCGAGATGGTGTTTGCCCGGGAGTCCGGCACGCGCGTGACGTCCGAGGAGAAAGACGAGAGCATGAAGCGAAAAGACATCTCGGTATTCCCGCTGGCGTTCCCATTCATCGCGGGACCCGGTGCGATTGCGATCGTGCTGCTGACATTCGGGGCCCCGCGACCTGTCCCGCTGCTGGCGGTCGGGCTGTTCGGCGTCGTCGTGCTGGTGCTTGCGATCACCTTCATGCTGATGCGGCTGACCCCGACAGTCATGCGGGTCATGGGCGTCACGGGCGCGCATGTCGTCAGCAGGCTTGCAGGTGTCGTGCTGGCCGCACTTGCCGTGCAGTTCATCATCGACGGGCTCAGCGGCGCCTTCGAGAGTATCTGACGCGATCAGCGTGTCGGGTTGCGGCGGCGATATTCAAGGTTGAAGACCTCGTGGCCCAGGCGCCGGCCACGCTGCTCGAAGCGTGTTGGGCCACGGACGGCGGGATCCTGGATCCAGCGCCCGTCCGCTGCGGTGTTGGCAAGCCGGGGCTCGGCATTCAGCACTTCGAGCATTTGCAGGGCGTAGGGTTCCCAGTCCGTCGCCAGAAGGAATGTGCCGCCGGGTTTCAGGCGATCGGCGACGAGTGCCGCGAATGCAGGCTGAACGATGCGCCGCTTGTGATGGCGTTTCTTCGGCCAGGGATCGGGAAAGTACAGCAGCACTTCGTCGAGCGAACCGGATATCAGCTGCTTCCCGAGCACCTCGACCGCATCGTGTGTGATCAGGCGGATATTGGTGAGACCGCCGGCCTCTATCGCCAGCAGGCAATGCCCGACGCCCGGCGGATGGACTTCGACGCCGAGGAAGTCCGTATCGGGTCTCAGCCGGGCGAGCTCCACGAGCGTTGCGCCGTCGCCAAAGCCGATTTCAAGAACCCGCGGCCGGTAGCGGCCGAAAGCGGCGTCCAGGTCGAGCGGTCCGGGCGTGAATGGCAGGCCCCATTGCGGCAACAGTTCATCGAGTGCCCGCCGTTGCGCGCGCGTGATCCGGCCGCCCCGCAGCACATAGCTCCGTATGGGTTGCCGTGCGTACTCGCCGTCGCTGCCGCCTTCGGTCATGCAGGCGCCGCGATCAGGTCCGCGGTGAGCTCCCCGACATTTCGGCAGCCAGTCAGCGCAAGCGTCCTGTCGAATTCGTCGGCAAGGATCTCGATCGCGCGCGTCACGCCCGCGGCGCCGCCGGCGGCGAGGCCATAGACGGGCGCACGACCCAGCAGCACGCCTTGCGCGCCGAGCGCAATCGCCTTTGCAATGTCGCTGCCGCGGCGCACGCCGCCGTCAATGAGGATGGGTGCGCGGCCGCCGACGGCGCGCACGACTTCGGGAAGGGCGTCGATCCCGCTGATCGCGCTGTCGAGTTGCCGGCCACCGTGATTGGACAGCACAAGACCGTCCACGCCCATCGCAACAGCGCGCTCAGCATCATCGGCCCGCAGCACGCCCTTCAGCATCAGCTTTCCCGGCCACAGATCCCGGAAATGTTTCAGGTCATCCCAGCGGAAGGAGGGATCGAACATGCCGTGGCCGACGAAATTATTGACGTCCCCACCCGGCGGCAGTTCGCGCTCGACATTGACGAATCGCGGCCGGCGCGTCGCAACCGTCGCAAGCCAGCGCGGGTGCATCAGCATGTCGAGCTTTGTCGCGAGCGTGAACTGCTGCCTCGGCAGCAGGCCCGTGCGCCAGTCTCCCTCGCGCTTGCCGGCGACGGGGAAGTCGCTGGTCAGCATGATCCCCTCGAATCCGGCATCCAGCGCGCGCCGGATCAGTGCGTCGGTGATGCGCCGTTCCGAGAACACGTAGGCCTGCAGCCAGAGCCGACCCGGGGCTTCGCGTGCGATGTCCTCGACGAAGCTCATCGAGACCGTGGACATCGCGAATGGGACGCGGGCAGCGGAAGCGGCGCGCGCGAGTTCCATGTCGCCGTCCCGCCAGGACAGGCCGTTCAATCCGGTCGGCCCGACCACTATCGGCAATGCCGCAGGCTTGCCCAGCAGTTGCGTCGACAGGTCCCTCTTCGAGACGTCAACCAGTGTGCGCGGCCGGAAATGCAGCCTGCCGAAGGCTTCGCGGTTCCAATTCAGGGTGACTTCATCTTCCGCGCCGCCATCCACGTAGGTGAAGACGAAGCGCGGCAAACGGTTGCGCGCGATCCTGCGCAGGTCCTCGATATTGATCGCCTGCCGGTAATTCATCAGGCCACCCGGCCGGCGATCCGGCCCGAGAGCATGCAACCGCCGAGAAAGGTTCCCTCGAGACTGCGCTTGCCGTTCATGCCGCCGCCGCCGAAACCTGCCGCCTCGCCGATCGCAAATAGCCCCTCGATCGGACGGCCAGCGCGATCGAGCACACGGCATTCGAGGTCGGTCTGGATGCCGCCCATGCTCTTGCGGCTGATCACGTATTCGCGGATCGCCATCAGGGGTCGCGCGCCCGGGTCCAGGATCTTCTGGAATTTGCAGGTGCGCAGCCGGTCGGCCGTCCAGCGCCGCGCGAAGGCGATGCGCCGAAGCTGCTCGTCATTGTGGAAGCGCGGCCCGCGCTCGATCGCGGCATCGTAGGCCGTGGCGGCGGCATCGACTGTCGCGAGGTCGATGACATCATCACCATTCAGCGCGTTCATCCGCTCTACCAGTTCGGGCAGCGTATCGCCGAGCACGATGTCCTCGCTGTTGCGCGTGAGTTCTTCATAGAGCCAGCGATTGCCGAACAGCAGATCGCGCGCAACTGAAAGCCGCCGCTTTTCCCTGAACGCAGGATTGAATTCCGCACCTGACACGCCGAGTTCCTTCAGGGCGATCCTGCGATTCAACAGTTGCCAGCTGTAACCGCCTGGTTGCCTGCAGACCTGTGCCACGAGGTCGTGCGTGTCGTAACCCGTTACGAGCGGCATCGGGCCGATGCGTTCACCGTGCGCATTGAGCCAGAGCGCGGATTTCGGTGGCACCAGCGATAGACCGTGGCCGGGCTTGCGCGGCCGCCAGTGCCGGATGCCGGCGGCGTAGTTCCATTGCCAGTTGAGGTGGGTAATCCGCGCACCCACGGCAGCGGCCGCTACGTGCAGCGTTCCGTCTGCAAATCGATGCGATCCGTTCAGGATGACGGCGGGCGGCTCGCTCCAGTCGGCGGGCCAGTTCTGCCGCACGCGCTCCAGATCGCCGTTGATTCCGCCGGCGGCGATGACGACCGATTCGGCAACAACTTCGAAGGGCTTTCCGTCCGGCTCGATCATCCCCACCAGGCCGCTGACGCGACCGCTACCGGTCGTGAGCGAATCCACGCGATGGCCATAGCGGTATTCCAGCAGTTCGCGCCGCGGGTGATTCTGAAGACGAGTCTTCAGTGCCTCGACGAGGGCCAGTCCGGTTCCCCAGACCAGGTGAAAGCGCGGAACGGAGTTCCCCGGCTGGTAGAGGCCCCTTTCGACCCACAGCGGCATCGGCATGAACTCGATGCCGAGCCCAGTCAGCCAGATATAGATTTCCGGAATGCAGCGTTCGACATAAGCCCTGGCCCAGGCACGCGGCCAATGGTGCTCGGCGCCAAGTTCGCCCCAGGCAATCCAATCCTGCAATCCCAGGTCCACGCTGTCCCGGATCCGGTAGCGCTTCTGCAACGGCGAGCCGGCGAACCAGAGTCCGCCGAAGGATTCCTTGGCGAGACCGCCCAGATTCTCCTCGGCGTCGCGGTCGACGAGCAGCACGCGCCGGCCGCGGTCAAGGGCCTCGAGCGCGGCGGTGATGCCGGCGATTCCGGCGCCGGCGATCGCAACGTCGGTGGCTTGGCGGGCGGGCGGCATGCCCGTGAATGTACACGCGCGCGAGTCGCAAGGTATATTACTGAACCCGGCCGGCCCCCCAGGCTCCTCAAAAGAGCGCCGTATCGGGCGAGTTGCATCTGGCCGGTCTGACGGAGGGGATTATGAGGACGAATTCAGTCGTGGTGCGTGCCGCTGCCGCATTGTTGAGCGGCCTTTTCGTCGTTGCCGTTGCCCAGGCAGGCATCCTGGGGACCAAGAAGGGCAAGGGCGGCTCGGAAGTGCAGGGCGCAGCGGGCACCCAGGGAGCGCAGGGCGAGTCGTCGGACCTCGAGAAGTGCGACAAGCCGATGGGCGCGGTCGCGGTCGTCGAACCGCAGGATTACGTGATGGCGGCGCTATCGCGCTACAACCTGCAGTCGCCGGTCAGCCTGATCCGGATGATGATCCAGCAATCGAACTGCTTTATCGTCGTCGAACGCGGCCAGGGCATGCAGAACATGATGCAGGAGCGCGCGTTGGCAGGCGGCGGCGAAATGCGCGGCGGATCCAATATCGGTGGCGGCCAGATGGTCGCGGCGGATTTCATCCTGACGCCCACGGTCGTGTTTTCCGAAAGCAATGCCGGCGGCATCGGCGGCGCGCTCGGCGGCCTGCTGGGCGGACGCGGCTCGGCGATCGGCGCAATCGCGGGCGGGCTGAAGTTCAAGGAAGCCCAGACCAGCATGCTGGTAGCCGATGCCCGCTCCGGCGTGCAGGTGGCTGCGGCTGAAGGCAGTTCCAAGAAGGCTGATCTTGCGCTGGGCGCAGCCATCTTTGGCGGCGGAGCGGGAGGCGGCATCGGCGGCTACGGCAATACCAACGAGGGCAAGATCGTCGCTGCGAGTTTCGCCGACAACTACAACAACATCGTCAAGGTCATCCGCAATGACCCGACATTGCAGCGCGACGTCGGGACACTCGCCCAGGAAGCCGCGGCCGGCGGATCGACCAAGGCCGGCGCCGTATTCAATGAGGGCGACGTTCTGTATCCGAAGATCGGCGGGCTCAAGCTGATGGGCGGCGCCGGTGAAGGCGGCAAGGTCGTCGCGACGCTCGCCAAGACCGACGAGATGATCTTCATGGGCGAGGAGCAGAACGGCTACCTCAAGGTCGAATCCGGCAGCGGCAGCGGCTGGGTCAAGAAGATACTCGTCGCGAAGTAAGCGACCGGCCTGCGGATCCCCGGCCCGCCGAAATTGGCGGGCGCGAGCGGCGTGCCTACAATCCTGCGGCGCGGGTGTAGTTCAATGGTAGAACTGCAGCTTCCCAAGCTGCTAACGTGGGTTCGATTCCCATCACCCGCTCCATCCCGAATCTGGGGGTAGCTGGCTGTCAGCGCTGCCCGGCGGCGTGCCGCCAGTGGTAATGGTAATAGACGACCGGGATTACCAGCAGCGTCAACACGGTGGAGACGACCAGGCCGAAGATCAGCGATACGGCCAGGCCGCCGAAAATGGGATCGTCCAGGATGAAAAAGCCACCCAGCATCGCAGCGATCGCGGTGAGCGCGATCGGTCTTGCGCGCACCACCGCGGCGGCGATCGTCGCATCCTGCAGTGGCTTGCCGGCGCGCACCTCCTGCTGAATGAAATCCACAAGCAGGATTGAATTTCGCACGATGATGCCGGCCAGGGCGATCATGCCGATCATCGAGGGCGCGGTGAACTGCTGCCCGAGCAGCGCGTGACCCGGCATGATGCCGATCAGAGTCAGCGGAATCGGCGCCATGATGATCAGCGGCACGCCATACGAGCGGAACTGCGCCACCACCAGCAGGTAGATCAGGATCAGGCCCACCGCGTAGGCGATGCCCATGTCGCGGAAGGTCTCAAAAGTGATCTGCCACTCGCCGTCCCACTTCAGGCTCCACTCATAGGGATTGTCCGGTTGCCGGGTCAGGAACTGCCGGATGGGGTTGCCTTCGACGGGTGTTTCATCGAGTTGTCCCGCAATGCTGCGCAGTCCGTACAGCGGGCTGTCAGTTGTGCCGGATACGTCACCCGTCACGTAGACGACCGGCAGCAGATCCTTGTGGTAGATGGTCTGCTCGCGAGTGCTTTCGCGGAAATCCGCGATCTCGGACAGCGGCACCAGTGCGCCGCCTGCCGAGCGCAGTCGTATCGCCTTCAGCGCCACCAGATCCGCCTTGTCATTAGTGGACAATTCAACGCGCACCGGGATCAGGACTTTCGCCTGCTCGTCGTGCAGGTAAGACATGTCCTCTCCGCGCAGGGCGGCGGCAACAGCCGCGGCCACGGCCTGCTGCGACACGCCCAGGCGGGCGGCGCGTGCCCGATCCACCACGACCACCCATTTTTTCTGCGGCAGCTCGATGGTGTCGTCCACATCAACCACATCCGGCGCTTGCTCGAACAACGTTCGCACTTGCCGTGCCACCTGCATCTGCCGTGTGTAATCCAGACCGTAAATTTCGGCTACCAGTGGTGAGAGCACCGGCGGACCGGGCGGAACCTCGACGATTTTCACGTTGGCGCCAAAGCGCCGGCCGATTTCCTGGAGCCGTACGCGCATGGAAGCGGCGATGTCATGAGACTTGCGGTCGCGTTGGTGTTTTTCCAGCAGGTTGACCTGGAGGTCGCCTTGGTGCGGTGCGCGGCGCAGGTAATACTGCCGCACCAGACCGTTGAAATTGATGGGTGCGGAAGCGCCCGCGTAGAGCTGGTAATCCGTGACTTCAGGGACGGTCTGCACATGGTCCGCGAGCGCCTGCAGAACGCGTTGCGTATCTTCAACCGGGGTTCCCTCCGGCATGTCCACCAGCACCTGGAACTCGCTCTTGTTGTCGAACGGCAGCATTTTCATGATCACCGCGCGCACACCGACCAGCGCCAGCGACAGCGCGATCAAGCCAAGCAGCGTGTAGAGCAACTTCCAGCGATTACGGCGGCCTTCGTCCTGGCGCAGAAAGGGCGTCATGCGGCGCGTGAAGAAGCGATGCAGGGCACCCCCGCCATGGTCGGCGTGCGCATGTGCTGCGCCTGCCGCATTCAGAAACAGCCGCCGGTAAAGCCAGGGCGTGAACATGAACGCGACAGCCAGCGAAATCAACATGCCGGTCGACGCATTGATCGGAATGGGGCGCATGTAAGGACCCATGAGACCGGTGACAAAGGCCATCGGAAGCAGTGCCGCGATGACCGTGAATGTCGCCAGGATGGTCGGTCCACCGACCTCATCCACGGCTGCGGGAATCGCCTCGGTCAGCGATCTCCCGCCCATTTGCATATGGCGATGGATGTTTTCGACAACAACGATGGCGTCATCCACGAGAATGCCGATCGAGAAAATCAGCGCAAACAGCGAAACGCGGTTGAGCGTGAAACCCCAGGCCCAGGATGCAAAAAGGGTGATGGCCAGAGTAACGATGACGGCAGCACCCACGACAAGAGCCTCGCGCCTTCCCAGCGCGAGCAACACAAGCACCACGACCGACAAGGTCGCGAACAGCAGCTTCTTGATCAGGGTCTGCGCCTTGTCCTGCGCGGTTTCGCCGTAGTTGCGGGTGACCGTGGCCTGGACGCCATCGGGAAAATATATGCCACGCATCTGCTCGAAGCGTTCGATCACGGCAGTCGCGACTTCCACCGCGTTTTCCCCCGGCTTCTTGGACACGGAGATCGTCACGGCCGGGTAGCGCCCTGCGGCCTTGATGTTCTTGGCCGCCGCCGCCGGACCGGCGCCAAACGTGACAAAACTTTCGGGCTGGTCGGGACCTTCCAGCACTTCGGCGACATCGCGCAGGAAAACCGGCGCGCTGCCACTGACGCCGACCACGAGGTCGGCCACTTCCTCCGGCGTCACCAGGAAGGTTCCCGCCTGCACCAGGATTTCCCGGTTTCGATCAACCATGCTGCCCGCGTCCTGCGAAGCGTTGGCCGCGGATAGCGCGTGGCGCAGATCCTCCAGTGCCAGGCCATAGCCCGCCAGGCGCTGGGGATCGAATACGACACGCATGACACGCTCGGACCCGCCAAGCGTCTCGATATCGCGCGTTCCGGGCACACGCTGGAGTTCCGCCTCCATCGTGTGCGCGATGCGAAGCAGGTCGAGCGCCGTGATGGCTGGATCTTCGCTCCACAGTGTGCCGGTGACGATTGGTACGTCGTCAATGCCCTTGGGCTTGATCAGCGGCAGACCGACACCGCTATTGGGCGGCAGCCAGTCCTGATTGGAATAAAAGGCGTTGTAGAGGCGCACGATCGCGTCGGTGCGCGGCTCGCCGACCTCGAAGCGCACCGTCAGCACCGCCATGCCCGGCGTGGATGCCGAATAGACGTGCTCGACGCCTTCTATCTCGGAGACGATCTGCTCGGCCGGAGTGGTCACCAGCGATTCCACTTCCTTGGTCGAGGCTCCGGGATAGGGGATGAAGACGTTGGCGAAGGTGACGTTGATCTGCGGCTCTTCCTCGCGCGGTGTCACGAGGATCGCGAACAGGCCCAGCAGCAGGCCGGCCAGCGCCAGCAGCGGCGTGATCTCCGTGGTAAGAAAAGTCCGGGCGATGCGACCGGAGATTCCCAGGCCGGGTTCCGCGGGCTTGCTCATTCGCGAACTTTCGCTTCCGGCAGGGGCTGCTTCTTGTAGACGACGCCGGCAGCAATCGGATCGAGCGCCAGTCGCTCGCCGGCGGCGAGGCCTGCGAGCACCGGCAAGCGGCCGTCGGGGCCGGCCGTTCCAACCCGCAGATAGCGCAGGTCCACATGCCCATCCTGGTCCAGCACGTAGGCACCGGTTATCTCGCCGCGCCGCACGAGGGCCTGCGGCGGAATCAATACGCGATCTTCTTCGCCGCTGACGAAGGCAACCTTGACGAGCGTTCCGGGAAAGGCGCCATGCTCGCCCGGCGGCAGCGTCACCAGCACGCGGAAGGTATGAGTCGCAGGATCTGCGGCAGGCGGAATGCGCAGCTCCACAGCCGTGATCGATTGGCCATCCGGCAGGATCACGCGCGCCTTGCGGTGCTTGCGCAGCGGGCCGACGTGTTGCTGCGGTATCTCGACGACAACGCGCAAGTGCTCCAAGGACAGACCGCTCATGAGCGGTTTTCCCGGTGCAACGGTTTCACCCAGCTGCACGTGCCGGGCGACGACGATACCGGCGTATGGCGCGCGGATCACGGTGTAACCCAGCCCTTCGCGCGCTTCAGCGAGCGCTGCCTGCGCGGCCTCGGCGCGGGCACGGGCCGAGTCGAGGTCGGCGGCGGCTTTGTCCAGCTGCGCCTTGGGGATCAGCCGCTTTTCGTACACGTCCTTGGCACGGTTGAAGGTCAGCTGCGCTTCGGCCAGGCGTGCATTCGCCTCCGCGAGCGTCGCACCCGCGCCGCCGGCGCGTGCGCGCTGCTCGGTCGTCGTGATGCGCACGATGACAGCGTCTTTCTCGACGTAGTCGCCGACATCAAACGGCAGTTCCACGACGCGTCCCGTGGTTTGCGCAGACACGGTAGCCTGGTTGATGGCTTCCACCGCACCATCGAACGCAATTTCGCGTGGCACACGCGCTGTTTCGGCGGTGAAGGTCGCCAAGGATGCTGCTGCAGCTATCTGCTCTGCCGTGGGTGACGTTGAAGTGTCGGAACAAGCACAAAGCAATGCCGTCGCAAGCAGCAAGGGGTGTGCACGAAAACTTGTCATTGCGGCCTCACGGTCGAATGGTGGAACTAAATCAGCTGGTGCTGGTGGCAGGGCAGAACGCCGCTCCTGACTTCACGCCGAGTTTCTGCAGGATCATTGCCATTGGGCAGAAACCGGTGAACGAGGCTTGCAACATATTGGCGCCAACAAATGCGGCGAACCACAGCCATTGGATGCTGTGCACCTGCGACAGCAACACAGAGAGCAACACGAACAGGCCGGCAATGCGGAACACCCACTGGTCAACGGTGGTGATCGTTGAGAAAGAGGTCGTCATCTGGGCGTTCATGGGAACTCCTTGGTGATTACTTGCGTCTGGACCGGATAGCGCTGCAGAAGTGGCCATGCAGCACGCGGATCACGTCGAGCGCCGGGCCCGGCATGACACGGTAGAAAATCGTTTGTGACTCGCGCCGGGTGCTAACCAACCCGTCAGCGCGAAGCACCGCGAGGTGCTGGGACAGCGCCGACTGCGAAAGGGGGATGCGCTCGTTCAACGCGCCGACCGAGAATTCGCCTTCGCCGAGCACGCACAGGATCTGCAGGCGGTGGGGATTGGCGAGCGCTTTCAGCAGGTTGGCGGCGGACTCGGCGTGCCGGCCCATTTCATCTGCAATCGGCAGATCCGCTTTCAATGCAACAGTCATCTTGAACATCACCATTCGGTAATTTAGTAATGTCTAATATAATAAATGGCGGGTGCAATTGCAAGTCTTTCTCTGGAAGCAGGAAGGTCTGGTGTCGCAGCGCTGGCGCTGCGCGTGCGACTCTCGGCGCTGTAAGATCGGTGTGAAATGACGGGAGCCCGTGATCTGCTGATCGCCGCCGCGCGTACCTGCTGCCCGCAGTCGCATTCGCCGTATTCCGGTGTCCGTGTCGGCGCCGCCATCCGTTCCGCGACCGGCGCCGTATATCTCGGCACGAATATCGAGAATGTGGCTTATCCACTCGGCAACTGCGCGGAGACCAGTGCGATCGCCGCCGGCGTGCAGTCCGAAGGCGCCGGATTCCGGATCGCCGAGATCGCGGTCTGGGCGGTGGATCGCGATGGCCGGACACTTGCATGCTCGCCCTGCGGCGGATGCCGCCAGCGGATCCGTGAGCTCGCCGCGAGCGGTGCCATCGCGATTCACTTTCCATGGCGCGACGGCGAGATCCGTACGGTCTCTCTAGATGAACTGCTCCCGTATGCGTTTTTCCTGCCCACAGGCCCGTCAGCGCGATGAGCGCCGAATAGGTGATGGCGACGCCTTCCACGAGCAATACGCTTCATTCCTGGCTTCCGCAGGAGGCAATCCGACGCAAGCGCGACGGCGAGACGCTCGGTGCCGACGATCTGCGCGCGCTGGTGCGCGGCATGGCGGATGGCGGCCTGGCGGACGCACAGGTCGCTGCATTCGCGATGGCGGTCTATTTCCGCGGAATGACACCCGCCGAATGCGCCGGACTCACACTCGCGATGCGCGACAGCGGGGAGACCTTCGATTGGCGCAACGAATCGCTGCCGGGGCCGGTTCTCGACAAGCATTCGACCGGCGGTATCGGCGATCTCGTGTCACTGGTGCTCGCGCCGATGCTCGCGGCCTGCGGCGCCTGGGTGCCGATGATCACCGGCCGTGGACTCGCGCATACCGGCGGCACGCTCGACAAGCTGGAGGCGATTCCCGGATATTGCTCGCGGCCGGAACCGGAACTCGTGCGCAGCACGCTGCGCAAGACCGGGGTTGTGATGATCGGTGCAGGCGCGCGGCTCGCGCCGGCCGATCAGCGCCTCTATTCGATCCGCGACGTGACGGCGACCGTGGACTGCATACCATTGATCGTCGCGTCGATCCTGTCGAAGAAGCTGGCGGCCGGACTGGACGCGCTCGTGCTCGACGTCAAGACCGGCAATGGCGCCGTGATGACCGACCCGGCACTTGGCCGCGAACTGGCAATTCGCATGATCGACACCGCGGCAGAGGCGGGCCTGCGCGCGTCGGCATTCCTGACCGACATGTCCGAGCCGCTGGCGCGTTCCGCGGGCAATGCGCTGGAAGTGCAGGAGGCACTCAGGATTCTGCGGGGCGAGCCCGCGGATTCCCGGCTGCTGGAAATCACGCTCACGCTCGGCGCGGAAGTCATGGTGCTTGGCGGTCTCACGGCCAACGCGAACGAGGCGAGGGCGGCGCTTACAAAATCGCTGGCGAGCGGCGCTGCCGCCGAGCGATTCGCGCGGATGGTCGCGAGTCTCGGCGGGCCGGTGGATCTCATCGAGCGGCCGGATCGCCATCTGGCGGCGGCGCCGATCATCGTCGACGTTCCGGCGTCACGCGACGGATTAGTTACCGGGATCGACACGCGCGCGCTGGGTCTGGTGGTGGTCGCGCTCGGCGGCGGCCGTACCGCGCCCGGGCAGACGATTGATCCTGCCGTGGGCCTGGACAGGCTGGCCGGACTCGCACAGCCGATTCGGGCCGGAATGCCGCTTGCAAGGGTGCATGCGGCCAGTGCAGATGCTGCTCGCGGAGCAGCAGCCGCGGTTACAGCTGCCTACGCGATTGGTGAAGCGCCGGCTGCGCGAGCCCAGTTGTTCGAGCGGATCGAGGGCGGGCGCTAGGACGCGCGGCGCGGCCGGAAGTGCCGCGCGGGCTTTGCGGCACGCCGGGCCGGAGATGCTTGCTCCATTCGCTGCACCGGCGCGGCATGATCAGTGCGTGCGAATGCGGGCGTCGGCGCGAATGGCACGGCCTGGCGCATTGTCCTCTCGATATCCCTGAGCAACGAAGTCTCGTCTTCGGACACGAGCGACACCGCGTGACCGTCGTTGCCGGCACGCGCCGTGCGGCCGATGCGATGCACGTAATCCTCGGGCACATGCGGCATGTCGAAATTCACGACCTGTGGCAGTTCCCGGATGTCCAGCCCGCGCGAAGCGACTTCGGTCGCAACCAGCGCCGTGAGTTTTCCGGCCTTGAAGTCGGCGAGTGCGCGCGTGCGCGCCGCCTGGCTCTTGTTGCCGTGAATCGCCGCGGAGCGGATGCCAGCCCGTTCGAGTTGCTGAGACAAGCGATTCGCGCCGTGCTTGGTGCGGGTGAATACCAGCGCCTGGTGCCAGCGACCCTCGCCATTGGCGCCGTTCTGGAACAGGTGCACCAGCAGGTGCCGCTTGTCGTCCTTGGAAACGCGAAATGCGCGCTGCACGACTTTTTCCACCGTGCTGTTCGGGGGCGTCACTTCGACCTGCACCGGCTTGACCAGGATTCGCGCGGCGAGCACACGTATATCCGGCGTGTAGGTGGCCGAGAACATCAGGTTCTGGCGCTGCGCCGGCAGCAGCTTGATGATGCGCTTGATGTCGTGGATGAAACCCATGTCGAGCATGCGGTCGGCTTCATCGAGTACCAGGTGCTTCACTTGCGAAAAATCCACGAAGCCGCGATTCGCCAGGTCGAGCAACCGGCCGGGTGTCGCAACCAGGATGTCGCAGCCCGAACGCAGTCCTTCGATCTGCGGCTGTTCGCCGACGCCGCCGAAGATCACGCGCGCGCGCAGGTTCTTGCGCACGCCATAGGTGCGGATGCTCTCCAGGATCTGGGCGGCGAGTTCGCGTGTCGGGGCCAGGATCAGCACGCGTGGCGCGCGGCCGCTGGCCGCCCGCAAGAGCTGCAGCAGCGGCAGCACGAAGGCAGCCGTCTTGCCGGTACCGGTCTGGGCGCCGGCCAGCAGGTCGCGACCGGCAAGCACCGGCGGAATGGCCTCCACCTGGATCGGTGTCGGTGTGTCGTAGCCGCGGTCGGCAACAGCCGAGAGCAGCCCGGGCTCGAGCCCTAGGTCATTGAATTTCATGGGTATTTTGTGAGGTCCGGGGAGGGTTAGGCGCGCGGACTATACAGGAATTCAGGTCCGGGAGGGCATGTATCATTTGGGCCGTGATCAAGACAGGAAAATAATGACCCGGGCCGTCATCCTGGTCCTGGATTCGCTCGGAATCGGCGCCGCGGCCGATGCCGATCGATTCGGTGACTCGGGCGCCAATACGTTTGGGCACATAGCGGCTTTCCGCGCCCAGACCGGTGCTCCACTGAAGATTCCCAATCTCACACGGCTTGGACTGGTACAGGCCGCGCGTGAGAGCAGCGGCCAGATTCCGGCTGGTTGCAACACCGATGTCGCGATTGTCGGCGCATACGGCTTTGCCGAGGAAATGAGCACCGGCAAGGACACGCCGAGCGGGCATTGGGAAATGGCCGGCGTGCCCGTGCTGTACGAGTGGGGCTATTTCAAGGACCCGGTGAACACGTTTCCAGCGGCGTTGCTGAAGCAGCTGATCGAGCAGGGCAACCTACCGGGTGTCCTCGGCAATTGCCGCGCCTCCGGCACGGAGATCATCGCCGAGCTCGGCGAAGAGCACGTGCGGACGGGCAAGCCGATCGTCTATGCGTCGGCGGACAGCGTGTTCCAGATTGCCTGCCACGAGGAAGCGTTCGGGCTCCAGCGCCTGATCGATCTGTGTCTTATCGCGCGCAGGCTCGTCGACGAGTACCGCATCGGCCGCGTGATCGCGAGGCCTTTTGTCGGCAGGACGGCGGCCGACTTTCAGCGCACCGGCAACCGCCACGACTACGCCGTGCCGCCACCCGCGGCGACCGTGCTCGACAAGCTCGTTGCGAGCGGCGGCGAAGTGATCGGCATCGGCAAGATCCCGGACATATTCGCCCATCGCGGAATCAGTCGTGAAGTACCGGCGCACGGCAACGAAGCGTTGTTTGACGCCACCCTCGAGGCGCAGGCCGCTGCGCGGGACCGCTCGATCGTGTTCAGCAATTTCGTCGACTTCGACATGCTCTACGGTCACCGGCGCGACACCGAGGGGTATGCGCGCGCCCTGGAGCATTTCGACGCGCGCCTGCCGGCACTGCTGGCGCAGCTGGGCACCGACGACATCGTCATTTTGTCCGCGGACCACGGCTGCGATCCCACGTGGCCGGGCAGCGATCACACGCGCGAGCACATACCCGTGCTCGCCTACGGCAGCAGCGTCGCTGCGCGGTCTCTTGGAAGGCGTTCGACCTTTGCCGATATCGGCCAGAGTCTGGCCGGATTCTTCGACCTTCCCGCGATGGATTTTGGCACCAGCTTTCTGGCCTGATTCACTCCAGTGATGCTCGAAGCGCCTTGTGTACAATCATCGGTTCACCGGCCAACGCACCGATAATCCATGCCCGCCAAGCACATAGACGCCCAACCTGGCGATTTCGCGGCAACGGTGCTGATGCCCGGCGATCCATTGCGCGCGCAGTACATCGCAGACACCTACTTCAAGAATGCGCGGCGGGTCAATGAAGTCCGGAATATGTGGGGGTTCACCGGCGAGTACCGCGGACGGCCTTTGTCGGTCATGGCCCATGGCATGGGAATTCCCTCGGCGTCCATCTATTGCCAGGAGCTGATCACGGAATTCGCCGTCAAGCGCATCATTCGCGTCGGCAGTTGCGGCACCGTGCATCCATCCGTGAAGCTCCGCGATCTCGTCATCGCAATGGGTGCATCAACCGATTCCGGCGTCAATCGCATGCGCTTTCGCGGCTACGACCTCGCTGCCATCGCCAGTTTCAGGCTGCTGCGCAACGCCGTGAAGATTGCAGGGGAGAGAAAACTCCAGTTTCACGTCGGCAACGTGTTCTCGACCGATCTCTTCTATGCGCCGGAACCCGGGATGTTCGACGTCATGAGCAAGTACGGTATTCTCGGAATCGAGATGGAGGCTGCCGGTATCTACACCCTCGCCACGGAGCTGGGCGCCGAAGCGCTGGCGATCTGCACGGTGAGCGACGACATCCGCGCGGGCACGGCACTCACGCTTGCTGAACGGCAGTCGAGTTTCGACGACATGATCCGGCTCGCCCTGGATACGGCGCTGATTGACTCGTGACCCACGGACACGGCACCCAGCAATGAACGTAGTCGCCAGTTCCTTGCCGCCCCGGCTGCCGGCTCTCGACCGCGAGCCGCGCGTCGACGAGGTCGGCGTTGAAGAACGAGTCGCCCGGTTTTGCAGCCGCAGCATCAAGAAGGAGTCGAAGGTACAGGCGCTGAAGCTCGCGCTCAGCATGATCGATCTCACGACGCTCGAGGGACAAGACACCCACGGCAAGGTCACGCAACTGTGCCAGAAGGCGATTCATGTGCACGACACGCTGCCCGGCCTGCCGCACGTCGCAGCGGTGTGTGTCTACCCGACGATGGTCGCTGTCGCCCGCAAGGCGCTGCGCGGTCACAACATCAAGGTTGCATCGGTCGCGACCGCATTCCCGAGCGGAATGGCGCCCCTCGGAGTCAAGCTGGAGGAGACGCGGCTAGCGGTGCAGGAAGGCGCCGACGAAATCGACATGGTCATCTCGCGCGGCGCATTCCTCGAGGGCGAGTATGGGCGCGTCTTTGACGAGATCATTGCCATCAAGGAAGCCTGCGGGCAGGCGCACCTCAAGGTGATCCTGGAAACCGGCGAGCTCGGCACGCTCGACCGCGTTCGTCGCGCCAGTACCCTCGCCATGCATGCCGGCGCCGATTTCATCAAGACCTCAACCGGCAAGATTCAGCCGGCCGCGACGATGCCGGTTACGCTCGTAATGCTGCAGGCGATACGCGACTACTATCATGCGACCGGGCGTCGCGTCGGCATGAAGCCGGCGGGCGGCATTTCCAGGGCCAAGCAGGCGATCCAATACCTCGTCATGCTGCGTGAAACGCTGGGTGAAGGCTGGCTCACTCCGGAGTGGTTCCGGTTTGGCGCCAGCAGCCTGGTCAATGACATACTGATGCAACTTGAAAAGCAGTGCACCGGCGTCTATCAGTCGGCTGACTACTTCTCCAGGGACTGAACATGACCCGTCCTGAATCAAGACTCCAATTCGACACCGAGTGGAAGTACTCGGCAGCGCCGGAAAGCACGGATCACATTCGCGTCGATTCGCAGTACGAGCTGTTCATCGGTGGCAAGTTCATCGCCCCGGGGGCGCGGCAGTACTTCGAAACCATCAACCCGGCCAGCGAGAAAGTGCTCGCGCGAGTCGCCCGCGCCGATCGCGGGGACATCGATCAGGCAGTCGTGGCCGCACGCCGGGCCTATGAGCGCAGCTGGTCGAAGCTTCGACCGGCCGAGCGTGGCAAGTACCTCTACCGAATCGCGCGGATGCTGCAGGAGCGCGCCCGCGAGTTCGCGGCTATCGAGTCGCTCGACGGTGGCAAGCCGATTCGCGAGTCGCGCGACGTCGACGTGCCGCTGGCCGCGGCGCACTTCTTCTACTACGCCGGCTGGGCGGACAAGCTCGAGTACGCGTTTCCCGGCAGGCGGGCTTCGCCGCTTGGCGTGGCCGGCCAGATCATTCCGTGGAACTTCCCGCTGTTAATGGCCGCGTGGAAGATCGCGCCGGCGCTTGCGTGCGGGAACACGGTGGTTCTAAAGCCGGCCGAGACGACGCCGCTGACCGCATTGAAGCTCGCCGAGCTGATGCGTGACGTGGATCTCCCGCCCGGGGTGGTCAACATCGTCACCGGTGCCGGCGATACGGGCGCAGCGCTCGTCGAACACGCCGATGTCGACAAGATCGCGTTCACCGGCTCGACCGAAGTCGGCAAGCAGATCCTGCGGCGGCTTGCCGGCAGCGGCAAGCACTACACGCTGGAGCTCGGCGGCAAAGCGGCGAATATTATTTTCGCCGATGCCGCCATTGACCAGGCCGTGGAGGGCATCGTCAACGCCATCTTCTTCAACCAGGGCCACGTCTGCTGCGCCGGTTCCCGCCTGCTCGTGCAGGAATCCGTGGCTGACGAAGTGATCGCCAAGCTCAAGGAACGCATGGGGACACTGATTGTCGGTGACCCGCTCGACAAGAACACCGACATAGGCGCGATCAATTCCGCCGCGCAGCTCGAGAAAATCGAGCAGTACCTCAAGATCGGGCAAGCGGAGGGTGGCCAGATGTATCAGAGCCCGTGTTCCCTGCCCGAGACCGGCTACTGGTGCCGGCCGACGCTCTTCAGTGGCGTGGCGCAATCCAACCGCGTCGTGCAGGAAGAGATCTTTGGGCCGGTACTGGCGATCCAGACGTTCCGCAGCTTTGAGGAGGCGCTCGACAAGGCCAACAACACGCCGTATGGCCTGTCGGGCGGTGTATGGACCGACAAGGGCGCGAAGATATTCAAGATGACGCGTGCGCTGCGAGCCGGCGTCATCTGGGCAAATACATTCAACAAGTTCGATCCCAGCGCGCCATTCGGCGGTTACAAAGAAAGCGGCATGGGGCGGGAAGGCGGATTGCACGGTCTTAGCGCCTACGTGGAGCTGCGCTGATGGCACACTCAAGGAAATCGGCCAAGGCAAATTCAACCAGCGCGCGTTCCCTTTCCCGCGTGCCGGTTGCCAAGACCTACAAGCTCTACATCGACGGCAAGTTTCCGCGCAGTGAGTCCGGACGTTATTACGCACTGCAGCGTGGTAACACCCAGCTGCTTGCCAATGTTTGTCGCGGCAGCCGCAAGGACTTCCGGGACGCCGTGCTCGCAGCGCGCAATGCCTGCGGCGTGTGGTCCCGGACCAGCGCTTATCTGCGGGGCCAGATCCTGTATCGGGCCGCGGAGATGCTCGAGGGACGTGCCGCTCAGTTCGCCGCCGAGCTGGCGCTACAAGGAGTCGCGAAACGCCAGGCCGAGACCGAGGTGGCGGCGGCGATCGACCGGCTTGTCTATTACGCGGGCTGGGCGGACAAGTACCAGCAGGTGTTTAGCACGGTGAATCCCGTGAGCACGTCGCATTTCAATTTCTCGATGCTCGAACCGACGGGTGTCGTTGCGATCATTGCGCCGGAAACGAGCAGCCTGCTCGGGCTCGTGTCGAATGTCGCACCTGCGGTCGCGGGCGGCAACACCTGCGTCGTGCTCGCTTCGCAATCTCTGCCGCTGTGTGCGATCAGCTTCGCGGAAGTGCTCCATGCATCGGATTTCCCCGCGGGCGTGATCAACGTACTGACCGGACTCAAAGAGGAACTGATCGAGCCGTTCGCCTCGCACATGGACGTCAACGCAATCGTCTATGGTGGCGCGGACGCCCAGGCCGCCCGGAAGATCCAGGAATTGGCGGCCGACAACGTCAAACGGGTCGTTCTGCGCCGTGGCGTCGACTGGAACTCTGCGGCAAATCAGAGCCCGTACTCCATCAGCGATACTCAGGAAACGAAGACCACCTGGCATCCGATCGGAAGCTGACCCCTGGCTGTCCCGTCCTAGGTCTTCAGGACATCAAGAATTGGCTGAAGCTCCGACTTGCCGGTCTCGATCTCATCGAGCGTGAGGCCGACGAGCTCGTGCGGAAAGACGATCCACTTGTCGGTCTCGTGAATGAAGTAGTCCGGCTTGATCCGGGTCTGGTTGTTGCCCGGCTTGTACCACGGCGTTGCGATCCTGATCTTGCCCGGCATGTTGAGCCGCATCTTGCTCGACAGCTCCGCGAGGAGCGCCTCGATGCTGTGCCCCGAATCGAACACGTCGTCCACGACCAGCAGCGAGCTGCCGGCATTGGCCTCTTCAATGATGTAGTGCAGGCCATGGACGCGAATGGTCTTTGCGCGCTGCCCGATGCCGACGTACGCGGAGGTTCGCACTGCGATATGGTCGGTTTCGACGCCGACGAATTCGAAGTACTCCTGAATGGCGATGCCGACTGGAGTTCCCCCGCGCCAGATGCCGACGATGAAGTCCGGAACGAAACCGCTGCGATAGATTTTCGCGGCCAGCCGAAAGGAATCCTGTAACAGGCTGGTCGCAGTTATGAATATCTTGTCCATTCACTCTCTCGACGCTCATGCGAGCGTGTGGTAGACCTTCTGCACGTCCTCATCCTGCTCGAGCAGGTCGATCAGTTCGAGGGCCTCGTTCGCCTGCGCTTCCGGCAACTCGACCGGCGCCGTGCAGATGTATTCGTGCTCGGCAGATAGCGGCACGATCTTTCGTTCTTCGAGCCGCTTCTGCAGCTGCCCGAAATTCTCGAAGTCACAGCGCACGACCAGCTGCGGCTCGCCTTTCTCGCCGGTACTCTCGCCCATTTCCTCGAGTCCGTGGTCGATCAGGTCGATTTCCAGTTCGTCCTGGTTGATGCCGCCCGGGTCGAGGCGGAACACCCCCATGCGCCGGAACAGGAAGCTCACGCTGCCATTGCTGGCCAGATTGCCGCCGTGCTTGCTGAAGATGTTGCGAACGCCCGCAACCGTGCGGGTCGGGTTGTCGGTCGCCGTCTCGACGAGCACGGCGACGCCGTGCGGGGCATAGCCCTCGTACATTACCTGCTGGTAGTCCGCGGCCCCCTGGCCCGAAGCGCGGCGGATGGCGGCATCGATCCGGTCCTTCGGCATGTTGATCGCGCGACCGTTCTGGATTACCCGGCGCAGTGTCGGGTTGTTGGCAGGATCCGCGCCGCCCGACTTGACCGCGATCGTAATGTCCTTGCCGATGCGCGCGAATTGCTTCGCCATGCGGTTCCAGCGCGCGAACATCGCATGCTTGCGGACTTCAAATATCCGGCCCATGGCGCAAGTATCGCACCGGACCCGCGTCTGCGGGTAGGATGACCGGCATGGGTGATGCGATCAGGCGCTTCGTGATTCGACAGATGATGCACGTGGCGCGCGCCGCGCTCGCGCGCCATCCCACGCCGGCGCAGATCCGCCGGGTGACCGCGCGCATCGCACCGCTGGTCGCGCGGCGCGAAAACTATTCGGCCTCGGAAACATTTGCAATTGACGCGGGCCGTGCCCGGTGGATCGAGCCGGCCGACGCCGTCGCGGAAAGCGTCATCCTTTACCTGCACGGCGGCGCATTCGTTGCCGAGGCGCGCTCCATCCACGATCCTCTGCTGGCGGCGATTGGCCGCGCGGGCGCAGCAAGAGGGCTGATGGTGGACTACCGCCTGGCGCCAGAGAATCCGTTTCCGGCCGCGATCGAGGATTGCTACGCGGCCTGGAACTTCCTGCTGTCGTCGGGTATCGATCCGGGCCGGATCGTCATCGCCGGCGATTCGGCCGGTGGCAATCTCGCTGTCGTCACGGCGATGCGGGCGCGTGACGAGGGGATGCCGCAGGCGGCCGGTCTCGTGTTGATGTCGCCCGTGCTCGACTGGACATTCAGTGGCGCTTCGATCCAGCGCAATGACGGCCTGGATCCGTTATTCCGGGCGTCGAGCATGAATGAGCTGGTGCCGTACTACGGTGCGGGCATCGATCCGCTCGATCCGCGGCTGTCGCCGTTGTTCGGCGATCTGACCGGCCTTCCACCGGCCCTGCTCATGGTCGGCAGTTCCGAGTTGCTGCTCGATGATTCCGTGCGTTTCGCCACGCGCGTGCCCGATTCCGAGTTGCGCATCTGGCACGACATGCCGCATGTGTTCCCGGCGATGCGCGGCCTCGCGGCGGGCGACCGGGCGATTCGCGAGATCGGCGAATTCATCCGGGAGCGCACCGCCGCGGCGACCGTGGGTGCAAGCTAGGGCAGCATCGCCCTAGCGCGACTGCGGGTCGTGCTTCTGGCGGTAGATGCGCGCGCTCATGCGGTTGGCATTGCGCTGCAGCCGGGCCCGCTCGGCCGGCGTGACGACGCCGTCGGACTTGGCATAGCGCTCATGGCGGTGCAGGCGCCGTTCGCCCTTGATCAGGCGCCGTGTCTCCGGGCGAGTCAGCTCGCCGGAACGGACTCCCTGGGCGATGCGCTGGCGCTGATTCTGCTCCCGCGCATCCAGCCGCGGCGTGCCGGCCATTGCCGGAACCGATATCGCCGCCAGCGCGGCCATAATCACTATCTGCCTCAACATATTGTTTCTCCTGGCCGAATCGCTCACGATTTGTGGCGTTCGAGGATTACAACGGCCTGCCGCCATGGACGTTGACGAGGAACCGATGCACCCACTGTCCCGCCATGTGACCGATGTCCCGGATTTTCCGAAGCCGGGAATCCTGTTTCGCGACATAACGCCGTTGCTGAGATCGCATTTCACGGAAGCCGTGGATGCGCTGGACGGCCTGTTCGACGCGGCCGATTGGGGTGAGACGGACGTGGTGGGTGGAATCGAGTCGCGCGGCTTCATCCTGGCGGCTGCCCTCGCAGAGCGGCGCCGCAAGGGCTTCGTGCCGATCCGCAAGAAAGGCAAGCTGCCGCCGCCCGTCGTCGACCGCAGCTATGAACTTGAATACGGTTCCGGTGTGCTTGAGATGCAGCGGGGCAGCGGGCGGTTGCTGCTCATCGACGACGTGCTGGCGACCGGTGGAACGCTGTCCGCATCCGCCATGCTCGCGGTTGATGCCGGGTTTCGCGTGGACCTCGTCGGCGTGCTGATCGATCTCGGCCTTGCACCCGGATTCCGCTGGCAGGGCCAACCCGTGCGATCAGTCATCCACTATGGCTGATGACCTGCCGCGCTCGCGAGGCAGCTTGCAAATTACAGGTGTGCGGGACTCGCGCCACCGCTGGTCGTCAATTTCGGCACCGCCGGCAGCCGGCGGTATCCGGCCAACACGCTCGTCGGCTGTCATCGATTCATGGACCGCGACATGGATGTGTCGGCGCTGGGCTTCCCGACCGGCACGACGCCATTCGACCCGCTACCCGCGGTCCTCGAATTCGCTCCCCGTTTTCCGCGTCTGCCTGCAGCGATCTGCGGCAGTGGAGACTCATTCGCGGCAGCGGCAGGGGTTGTCCAATGCGACGTCATGGACATGGAAGCCTATGCGCTGGCTAAAGTTTGCCGCATGGAGGGTGCGGACTTTGCCTGCGCGAAGTACGTCAGCGACGGCGCCGACGAGGTCGCAGCGCGCGACTGGCAGGAAAATGTCGCCGGGGCGGCCGACGCTTTCGTCGGAATCTACCTGGAACTGGTCAGCCTTCCTTGAGTCTGGAGCCGCGCTTCGCCGCGATGTATTCCTGCACCATTTCGAGTGCGGTTTTCTCGCAAGGTGGAAGCTCTACGTCGCTGTGGCCGAGCGGGACGGTGCGCTCGCCCCAGCGCAGCACGTGGGCCGACCAGGAAAGGCCCGCCCCGAAGCCGGTCAGCAGCAGATTACAGCCTGGCGCGACGCGCCCTTCCTCCAGCGACTCGACCAGGGCGACCGGAACGGTTGCGGCCGACATGTTGCCGTAGCGATGGATGTTGACGAAGCAACGCTCCATCGGAATGCCCGCGCGCTTGACGACTGCCTCGATAATCCGCAGGTTGGCCTGGTGCGGCACGACCAGATGCACGTCGTCGGGCCCGAGCCCGCGCGCAGTCAGGACGGCCTCGCAGGCCTTGCTCATGCCGACGACGGCGCGCTTGAAGATTTCCTTGCCATCGAAAACCCAGTCGGTATCGCCCAGCACCCAGCCTTGGTTGGCATAACGCAAGCCCATGCCGTGAACCTGCAAGACGCCGCGCACGTCGCCGTAGCAACCGAGCCGGTCGGCCATCACGCCTTCCTCGCGCGCGGTTGCCTGCAGGACCACTGCGGCGCAGCCGTCGCCGAACAGCACCGAAACATTGCGGTTGGTCCAGTCCATCATCGGCGAGGCCAGCTCGCCGCCAATCACGAGCGCATTGCGCACGACGCCGGTCTTGATCATCGAGCTCGCGGTCGTCATGCCGTACAGGAAACTCGTGCAGGCGGTGTTGACGTCCATCGCGCCTGAGCCATTGGCGCCCAGGCGCTCCTGTACCCAGGAGGCCATGTTCGGAACCTGCTCGTCCATGCTGCAGGTGCCGAACACGATCAGGTCGAGGTCTGCGGCCTTCACGCCGGCCGCCGCCAGCGCCCGGCTTGCGGCTACATAGCCCATTTCGCCCAGTGACACATGCGACACGCGCCGTTCGTGGATACCGGTCCGTGACCGGATCCATTCATCGTCGGTGTCGAGAAAAGTCGCCAGGTCAGCGTTGGAAAGGATGGCCGGTGGCATGCACTTGCCCCAGCCGGTGATCGTCGCAAA
>JAQBHG010000008.1:0-19834 GCA_032127975.1 Steroidobacteraceae bacterium | reverse complement strand
GCATGCGTGGCCGGCGCAAAACCGAGCCGCCGCCGCCGAGCGCGTAACGCGCCTCAAGTGGGAGCCGATCAGAGATTCCTATTTCGCGAACAACTGCGCTGCGATGTCCTTGAATGCCTTGAATTCCAGTGCATTGCCGCTCGGGTCCAGCAGGAACATGGTGGCCTGCTCTCCCGGCTGGCCGGGAAATCGCACATGCGGTTCGATAATAAAGTGCACGCCGGCCGCCTTCAGCCGTTGCGCAAGCGTTTCCCAGTCGGGCATTTCCAGCACCATCCCGAAATGCGGCACCGGGACGTCGTGCCCGTCCACAGGGTTGCTGGTGGCATCGCGCGGCGCCGATTCAATGAGGTGGCAGACGAGCTGGTGCCCGAAGAAATCAAAATCCACCCAGGCATCCGAACTGCGTCCCTCCGCGCAGCCGAGCAGGTCACCGTAAAAAGCGCGCGCGCCAGCCAGGTCACGCACCGCGATCGCCAGGTGAAATGGCATCAGGGCCATGTGTAATTCCACGCGCCGTTCCTCCGCCGTCAGGCAGCGAGTTTCGCGGTCATCGTGATCGCGGCATTCAACAATTTGCTGACTGGGCAGCCGGTCTTGGCCTTCGTGGCCGCGGCATCGAACTTGGCGCGGTCGGCGCCAGGCGCGCGCACGTTGACGTCGAGATGCACTTTGGTGATCGAGAATCCGGCATCCGTCTTCTCGAGCGTGACCGCAGCCTGGGTGTCGATGCGCTCTGCCTGGATGCCGGCCTCGCCGAGCATCAGCGAAAGCGCCATCGAGAAACAGCCGGCATGCGCCGCGCCGATCAACTCTTCGGGATTGGTACCGGGCACGCTCTCGAAGCGCGTGCCGAAGGAATACGGTGTGGCGGAGAGCACGCCGCTTTCGGTGCTGATGCTGCCCTTGCCGTCCTTGATGCCGCCTGTCCAGGCGGCCGATGCCTTTCGCTGCATGAAATCCTCCTCAACTGTTCATGACTGGCCCGCGCTGAGATAGTAATGCCATAGCAGCCGCGCCGCGACCGAGCGCCACGGAGCCCAGGGCGCGCTGATTTCCTGCTGTTCCGCATGGCCGGGTTTTCCCGAAAGCCGCTTGACGTCCCGCATGGCCACCGCAAGCGCCAGGTCGCCACGGGGCCAGACATCGGGCCGGCGCAGCGCCATCAGGTAATAGATGTCCACGCTCCAGGGCCCGAGCCCGCGCATCGCGAGCAGGGTCTCGCGGCCCTCGGCGTCTGCGGCCCGCGCGACCCCGCCAAGGTCCAGCCGTCCATGCTGAACGGCGAGTGCGAGTTCGTGGCAATACGAGGCTTTTTGGCGCGTCAATCCAAAGCGCCGCAGGCGGGCGACGCCATGCGCTGCAACCGCGTGCGGCGTCATCTCGCCGAGCTCGCGGCTCAGTCGTCTGAACAGCGTGCGCGCGGCGGCGATCGAAACCTGTTGCTCCAGCACGATGTGGATCAGCGTGGCGAAACCCGGGCGGCGTGCCCACATGGGCGGCATGCCGTGGCGCCGGAACAGGTCGGCGAGGTCTGGGTCACGGCGGGCGAGGGCGCGCGCGCCGGCGGCAAGCGTGGCGTGCGTGAGAGCGCGGGGCGGCTCGGAGAATTGTGGCACTTTGCTGAACCGACTCAGCGTCCGTTGAGCCGGACGCTGAAGTGATAGCTGCTGAGCTCGAGGCCTTCGCGCAGGTAGAATTCGTGGGCGCGTTTGCGCTGCACGCCGGAATCGAGGTGGAAGCCCCGGCAGCCATTCGCGACGGCGATACCGCGCAGCCAGGCGAGCAACTGCCTGCCATAATCCTTCGAGCGCTCGGTTTCGGCAGTGACGAGATCGTCGACGTAGAGATTGTGGCCCATAAAGAGGTTGGTCGAGATCCGGTAGCCGGCCACCGCGACCACACGGCCTTCGACGCGGATAAATGCGAGCCGGAAGCCGTCGGCCTGCATCGACCGGACCAGCGGCACGAATTTCCCGCGCTCCAGATGCGGCCGCAACTCCGCCATCACGTCGAAGCAGGAAGCGATCTCGGCGTCGGTCTCAGCGTGAACCGGTGTAGTTTCAGTCATGGCCATGCGACAGATCTTACGCTGCAGCCCAGAACGAAATGATGGCGATGGCGAAAAAAACCGGCCAGGCCAGGTGCCTGCCGCGCGATGCGACCAGGACCGTGCCAGCGGTCGCGACCATTGTCGCGGCAAGCACGAACAAGGTATTGGTCGGCGTCAGCATTCCGCGTGCCGCCAGCACGAGCATCGCGCCGAATCCCCACCAGGCGATGGTCGTCAGATGCCACGCGAAGCGCAGGGTGCGGGCCTTGAATTTCCCCTGCTCAGGCAGGCGCATCAGGATGTACTTCTCGCCGAGCACCGAATGTGCGAGACCGACCAGGACGGTGAGCACTGCGGCGATAAGAAGCAGATCGGAACGAAATAGGTTCATAACACCAGCTCCCAGTATCCGACATCCACCCATTTCCCGAATTTCCAGCCGACTTCCCGGAACTGACCGATGTGCCTGAATCCCAGCTTTTCGTGCAATGCGATACTCGCCGGATTCGGCAGTGAAATCCCGCCGATCGCGCAATGCAGGCCGCGCGAGCGCATTTCGGTGATCAATGCGCCGTACAGTTCCAATCCGAGACCGCGACGGGAGAACCGCGCGTCCATGTAGATCGTGCTCTCGGCGGCGAAGCGATAGGCAGAACGGCGCTTCCACGATGATGCATAAGCGTAGCCGACGAGCGTCCCCTCGACCTCCGACACGAGCCAAGGGTACGTAAGCGTCGTCTCCGCGATGCGCCGCGCCATCTCGCCATCGGCGACGGGCTGTTCCTCGAATGTGACCATGGTCCTGCGGACATGGTGGTTGTAGATTTCGACGATGCGCGGCGCGTCCGCCGCTGCGACGGGGCGTATCACTTGGTTTCCGGGCCGCTCCGGTAGAAGCGGATATCAACGCGCTCGAGTGTCGCCATGCCCTCGCTGACCGCGCCGTCGATGATCGGCAGGAATGCCTCGATTTTCTGGATCGTGTCCACGATCTCGACGACGATCGGCAGGTCCGAGGAAAGACGAAGCACCTTTGCGGTGTGCAACCGGCTGTGGGCGCCAAATCCTTCCAGCCCGCGCAGCACCGTGGCGCCCGCGAGGCCATGTTCGCGCCCCTTGCGCACGATCCATTCGTAGAGCGGCATGCCCTCGTGTCGGTCGGACTCGCCGATGAAGATCCGCAGAAGGTGGCCTTCGCGCGGGAGCATCATTGCCTCAGCTCCTTACCAATGCATAACCGAGCCATGCGACGCCCAGGCCAAGGAAGACCTGTGCCGCAATATTGAGCAGCGCCCGCAGCATTTCCGCGTCGCGTGAAAGTGCCAGGGTTTCGTAGGCGAAGCTGGAGAATGTCGTGAAACCGCCCAGCACGCCGATCAGCAGGAATACGCGCAAGTCCGGCCCGAACACCTGCCGTACTTCGGCCAGGCCGCCCAGCAGGCCGATCAGGAAGCAACCGGAGACATTGACGACTAGCGTGCCGAGTGGAAATGTGCCCAGGGGCATGAGTCCATGCACCCAACCGCCGATCAGGTAGCGGCCGGCCGAGCCGATGAAGCCGCCGAGTCCGGCCAGCAGGATGGGGCGAAGTACCTGCATTTGCGCGGCATCTTACTAGATTGAAGTTTCGCTCACGCCTTTGCTTGCTGGGCCGTGATCCTGGCGAGCAGCGTCTCGCGTCGCGCCAGGCTTTCTTTCGGCCAGTATTGGTTGCGGTCGTAGTATTCGGGCACCGCCGGCATGCCGGGCGGCAGTACGACCCAGGGTTGCTTCGACTGTGTGAAGATGTGGATATCCGGGGGCAGACGGTCGGGTTCATCGAGCGTGCCGACCCGCACGAAGCGCAAGGCAGGACCAGCGCCGGAATAGTTGCTCCAGACCGCGATGCGGCACTTGGGGCATCGAGCGATCTTCTGGCCACGGCCACTCTCGGACGGCGTATCCACGATCTCCGGCTCGCCGGCGAGGAGCGTGGTCCTCTCGGTTTCGATCATCGCATTCAGCGCAAATGACGCACCGCTTTCGCGCTGGCACCAACGGCAATGACAGCAGTGCACGAATAACGGGCGCGCATCCATGCGATAGCGCAGGCTGCGGCAGTCGCAGCCGCCGAGCAGGGGAAAGCCATCGGTGGATGTCATGTTGCGGCCTCCGGGAGACCAGTCAGAATCTGACGAAATAGGGTATCGCCATCAGCACGACGCCGACAAAGACGAGCAGCACCGTGCTCGATACGAAATAGGGATACACCATAAGGCTCAGGCCGCAGATCATGGGCACGACCTTCCACCGCTTCTTTCCATAGAGAAGGAAACCCAGCCCAATCGAGCTGAACAGCACGATCCACAGCAGCTGTGCCGTGTTCATGGATCCGTGAGCCGGTGGTCGTAGCTCAGCACGCGTGCCAGCTTCCAACCGGCTGCTTCCTTCTTCCACACGCTGGTGAACAGGGAAATTTCGACCAATTTCTCCGGTTCGCCCGGCAACAACTGGTAAAAGCGATGCTCTCCCACCTGGATCGCACCGTAGTTGTTGAGCGGATAGACTTTCATGCTGCCGGCAACCAGTTCGCGCCGCGCCCGATAGTCTTCGCCGGTCCTCTGGCGCTCGCAGGTACCCTCGATCGCCTTGACGAATTGCGCACCGGACGTGGACGACAATCCGTCCTTGTCGTGGTAGAACTCGAAATCATCCTCGACCATCGAGGCGAGTGCCGCGGTGTCGCAGGTATCGAAGACTGCAGCGAACAGCTTTTGGTCCATCACCGCGATTTCGTCGTAGATCTCCTGCCACTGCGCGGGCCCCGCCCTCGGCCCCCCGGTATGCGTGGCTTCCGGTGGCGCCGGGCTTTCTGCACCGCTCGCCGGCCAGACTGCGAATCCCAGGCTGATCAGCAAGGCGTTTCGCAGCAGGCGCGCCATCAGGTCAATCATGTCAAACGGCCTTTCTGGCGGTCACTAATGCCGCCTGCCGTCGAGCAGGATCGTCCACGGCTCGACGCTGGCAATTTCCAGGATGTGCGCGGTGCTCCAGGGGTCTGCGGCAAAGCGTGCCCGGATCGTCTCCTCGTTGGGCGCATCGATGACCAGCAGCACTTCTGCACGCGAGCCCAGCGGGCCACCGAGGACGACGAACTTTTCGGCGGCGAGCGCGTTCATGAAAGCGGCATGCTCGTTCCAAAGCACCTGCGTGCGCATTGGCAGAACCGGATTCCAGGCTGGCCCGTGCACGCGCCGAACAGCGAAGTACTTGGCCTCGGCCAAGCTCAGCCCCGGCGCGGCGCGCGGGACTCGCGCCAGAGCATTGCAGCGATGAATGCGGCCACGATGAATGCAAGCCCGCTCACCCAGACCGGAATGTCCAGGCCGTTAACCACCACTTCCCAGCCCAGCACAAAGCGGGTCAGTTGCAGGACCGAGACCAACGAAAGGAAAACCACGGCCAGTGTCGTGAACGGCTTCATGACCCATCTCCCGGTTGCTGCCGGTATTGTGAGCCCAAGCCGCCCGGCGATCTAGGCCTCCAGCGGTTTGCCGCTGGTGTCCGGGAGCGCATAGATCAGGAGCGCGCCTGCCAGGAAGAATGCGGAGGTGAGTGCAAGTGCCGTGCCGATGCCGAATCTCGGCATCGCGGCCAGTGTTCCGATTGTCAGCGGGGCGAGGGCGCCGAGTCCCCGGCCGGCATTGTAGGCGAGTCCCTGGCCGGTCGCGCGCGCTGCAGTCGGGAATAGTTCGGCGAGGAAGGACCCGAACAGGCTGAAGAATCCATGGCCTGCGAAGCCGAGGACCGGCCCGAGCGCCATCAACACGGCCGGGCTGCGCGCCAGTTGTCCGTAGATCGGCACGAGCAATGCCGCCACGACCAGGAACAGCACGAATGCACGGCGTCGCCCGATCGAGTCGGCGATGAACCCGAACGACAAATAGCCGAAGTACGCGCCGATCTGCATCGGGATGATCCAGCTCATCGAGCGAATGATCGTCATGCCCGCGCCGCCCTGCTCGACAGGCGTGGCGAGAAATCCGGGCAGCCAGAAGAACAGGCCCCAGTACGCAAATTGCAGCGATCCCGCGAGCAGGGTCGCAAGCACCGTCCGGCGCCATAACTTCGGGCCGAACAGGATGGCAAACGGATTTGCGCGCCGCACGCCCGAACTTTGCCGCTCCACCCAGATGCGAGGCTCGGGGATACTCCTGCGTATCCAAAGCGTGAAGAATGCGGGGACCGCACCGAACACAAACAGCCAGCGCCAGGCTTCCTCGCCCAGCGACAGGACGTCCAGGATCACGGCGGCGGCGACGGCGGCCAGGATGTAACCGATCGCCCAGCCCGATTGCATGATGCCGATCGCTTTGGTTCGATGTTCGGCGGGCCAGGTTTCACTCACCAGGGCGGCGCCCGATGCCCATTCGCCACCCATGCCGAGCCCGAGCAGCGCGCGCCAGATCAGCAACTGCACCAGCGTCTGCGAGGTGGCCGCTCCCAGCGAGCAGAGCGAGAAAATCAGGATCGTGAATATCAGCGCGCGTGCGCGGCCAAACCGGTCTGCGATGAATCCGAAGAACAGGCCGCCGGTCGCCGAGACCAGCAGCGTGACCGTCCCGAGCAGGCCAGCCATCGCGTCGTCGAAATGGAAATATTCCTTCAGCCGGCCGATCACCATCACGTAGAGCATGAAATCCATCGCGTCCAGCATCCAGCCGAGCTTCGCGGCCGCGAGCACGCGCCATTGCGCGGCCGTGATGGTGCGATACCAGGGAATCGGGATGGGTTCTACTCCGGCTTGAAGGATTCGTCGAGGTCCACCAGCGGAACGGCGCGGGCGAGATTCTTGAATGTTCCCCGCTCGGCGATTTCACTGGCTGCCTCGAGAAATGCGGTCCAGGCGGCACGCGCCAGTGCGCCACCGACACTGATGCGCCGCACGCCGAGTCCGGCGAGCTCCGCCACGGTCGTGAAGTCGCTGCTGACCAGCACGTTGACAGGTTTCGGCGCAACCGCATTGACTACGGCCGTGATATCGGCCCGGTTGCGGATGCCAGGCGCATAAAGACAATCGGCACCGGCCTCGGCGTAGGCGGTAAGTCGCC
The DNA here is from genome assembly GCA_032127975.1 of Steroidobacteraceae bacterium. Classification (GTDB taxonomy): domain Bacteria; phylum Pseudomonadota; class Gammaproteobacteria; order Steroidobacterales; family Steroidobacteraceae; genus SCUD01. The sequence continues at coordinate 12,691 of JAQBHG010000008.1, read as the reverse complement.
TGATCGTTTCGGAAATATCCGGCTGGCCCACGATAAATCCTTCCGACCGGCCCGTGAGCAGGATCCCGGTGCCGCTGTCGTCGATTGCGCGGCGGGCAGCTCGTATCCGTTCAACCGCAAGCGCGAAGTCGAACAGCGGGCTCGACGCGTCTCCCGTGGAATCCTCGATGGAAAGCCCTGCGATCCCCGTCGCCGTCGCGGCGGCGACATTGGCGGCAACGCCGGCCGGCTCGATTGCGAATCCACCCTCGAAGTCCGCGTTGACCGGAACCGCGACGGCCTGTGCGACGCTTCGAAGATGAGTAAGCGCTTCTGGCAGCGTGATGTGGTTGTCGGCCTTGCCGAGGCTCCAGGCGAATCCCGAGCTGCTCGTCGCGAGCGCATGAAATCCGAACTGGGCGAGCAGCCGTGCGCTGCCGGCATCCCATGGGTTTGGAATGACGAAACAGCCAGCCTCGTGCAGTTGCCGGAAAACGCGGCAACGGTCAATTGCGGCGGTCAATCAAGGCCCCTGAAGCTCCTTGGCGCACTCACCGGGAGTTTTAACCATGAACATTCCCGCTTGCATCGACTCCGGCACGGAAAGCTTGGGTCGCAGCTCGTCGACTGCAGCTTGGTTGTCCTGAAGTGTCGCAATCAGAAATTGGAAGGCGAGAGGTGACAGACGGGCCCTGGCCTTGCGCGCGCAACAGGCGCAAATCAGCGGCTCAAGGTTGCTTGACGCCACGCAGGCTTCAGTAAAACCCTCTTCGGTTCCAGGCGCTGATTGCGCGAATCCCAAAAGCGCTACCATCAGGAAGAAAGAACCTAGTCGCATTGAGATGCCTCGCTTGCCGCTGGGAAGCCGATGATTCTACGCCAGTTCAGCGTCAGGACGAACGCAACCCCGCTCCTTGACCACGCGCGCTGTCGAGGCGGGATGCCGCGCCAGAAGGTGCATTCGAACGAGCAGATGAGCGCATCGGCCGAATCGCCGGGAAGATTCCTGCCGCGACATTCGCAGCAGGGCCGGAACTGCAGCATGTAGCTATCCGATGGTCTTGCCGTAGACGTAGAAGGCTTCATCGCGCACCCACCCGAGCGACTCGTAAAGCGACTGCGCGACCTTATTATCTCTTGCGGTTGAAAGCTCCATCCGAGCGGCGCCCGTTTTCGCCACATGCGCCTCGGCGGCAAGCATCAGTGCCCTGCCGGCGCCTGTGCCGCGTGCCTCCGGGCTTACAAACAGGTCGTACAGCACATAGGTGTGCGCCACCCTGACGGAGCAGAAGGTCGGATACAACTGCGTGAACCCCACGATGTTTCCGGCATCGGTCTCGGCAACGTAGACAACCGATTCATTGCGCGCAATACGTTCCCTCATGAATTGGCGCGCGCGCGGCAGGTCGGGCGGCTGCTTGTAGAACTGCCGATAGGCATCGAAGAGTTGCGCGACGGCATCGAGATCGCGCATCGTCGCGAGTCTTGTCGAGATGGCGGTCATGGGAGATTCTTCTCCATTACTTCGAATTCGAGCGGCTGTGACTTCGGATATCCATGCGTGTCGTCGGCCACGAATGGCTTCCGGCTTCCGGTTCGTTGATAACCCCGGCGCTCATAGAATGCAATAAGTTCGTGCCTGGCGGATATGACGGACATGGTGATCGTGTGGACACCCCATGTCTCCCGGGCGAACGCCTCTGCAGCATGCATCAGTTCCTTGCCGACACCGCGGCTCTGCAATCCCGGCTTGATGACCAGCATGCCGAGTTCGCAGGCGGCGCCGCGGCGCTCGAGATGGGCGCAGCCGATCATGTCGGCGCCCTCGACGCAGAGCAGGATCAGCGAGCCCTCCCGGGCGATCAGATTTTCAATGTCCGCTTCGTTGGTGCGGGTGCCATCGAGCAGGTCGGCCTCGGTCGTCCATCCCTGCTTGCTGGATTCGCCGCGATAGGCGGAATTCACCAGCGAGGCAATTAGCCAGGCCTCATGTCTCGTTGCTCTTCGAAACTGGACCGGCATGTTGCGATTCAGCTGGAGTGATCGTGCACCGCGCGCCAGCCGGCCGGCGTGCGGAGCCACACCAGTGTGAACCACCCGGATTGATCAGCTAACCCGCCACCGGAAAGAAGGAACCGGCCTGTTTCCATGGCGGCATCGTTACCCAGTCGACGAACGCTGATATGGCTGAATCCGAGATTCTGCTTCGGCATTCCAGCGACGAAGTATTTCTCCAGGAACGTGGCTTCAATTGCCGCCACGCCCGGCCGCGGCCCATTGGCCGTCATGAAAGTGACCGATTCGTCGTAGATCGCGAGGTGACCCTTGATGTCGCCACGATTCCACGCATCGGCGGATGCGGCCGTGGTGGCACGAATTTCCGTCTCGTCGCCTGCCCAGCCTGGCGGAGGCGCAGAATCCGCAGCGAGGAATGCCCGTGCCGCCGCCAGCTCCGGTCGTGCGCTGCCCTGGCCGGCGATCTCCACCAGCCGTGCGAAATAACGCCTGGCCTTCGCTTGGTCGCCGCTCTGTGCGGCCGCCTGGGCAGCGCCATAGTAGCCATGGAAACGTTCGGGCTCGCGCAACTGCGACGCCTCGAACTCCCTGAGCGCGTCGGCGGGTAGTTTCAGTTCGAGCAGCATCTCGCCGAGCAGCTCGCGGGCCGGCACGATCCGCCCCGGCGTCACGATGTGCTTCTCGCTCTTGTCCTCGATATCCGCCGCACCGCGCATGAGAAGCAGCGCTTCCTCTCGCTTGCCCTGCGTGAGCGCAGTCCAGGCCGCAGCACCCAGCCGGCTGATCTCGACCTCGTTCGCCCAATACTCGTTCTTGGCCGCCTTCAGGGTATCGCGCAGCCGGGAGAGTTCTTCGACGTCCTTACCCGCCGCCGCCGCGTCGCCACTCCGGGCTGCACCAAGCGCCCGTGCAAAATGCGTGAGCGCCACGGTGAATGGGAACTGGCCTGCGTGCGGCTCCAGCGTCATCGCCTGCTTCCAGTCGCCGCGCTCGATGGCATAACGGGCGGGAATCGCGGCCTGCGCATAGGGCCCGGCGAAGCGCAGCGTGGTAAACCCCGTGATCGTGGCGCTTTCGTCCATCAGGCGGTGCGCTTCATCATCGCGTGCGAGCTGCAGCAGTGCGTAAACCAGGTAGTCCGTCGCGTGTAACTGCTCGTCGAAATCCTTGTCCTGCTTCGCGGCCTGGGCGGCGCGCTCGTTGGTGGCAATCGACTCCTTCCATAAACCGACGCGCGTGAAGATATGCGATGGCATGTGCTGCGCATGCGGTGCCGAGGGCGCGATCGCGGCGTAGCGTCGGGCGGCAACCAGGCCCCTGGCCGCGATCGGCGGCGCGTCGTAGCTGTGGATCAGGTAATGCGCGACGCCGGGATGATTCAGGTGCTTCTCGAATTGCTTCTCGAGAATCGCCGCCGCCGCCAGATAGGTCTTGTAGGACTGGTCTGCAAGCGACTGCGTTGCGGCGAGATAGAGCGCGTAAAAGATCTGCGCTTCATCATCGTCCGGATAGCGTGCGGCCAACGCCTCGAAGGCTTTGGCACGATTGAGCTGCCGCGTACGCTCGGGCTGGTTTGCCCAGTCTTCGTAGTAGGCGGCGACCGCCTCGACGTAGTCGCGTTCGCGTTGCGTCTTCGCGCCGATCGTGCGGCCCTGGTCGATGGCCGCCTGCGCGCGCCCGGCCCAATCCGTCGAGGGGCCGACCCCTGCCAGCGGATTCGACATCAGGATGGCGGCGATGCCCCAGTCCGCGATGGCGCAGGACGGGTCCTCGACAAGCACCTCGCGAAACGCCTTCTCGGTCTCCAGGTACCGGAATGAGTGCAGCATCGCAACCGCCCGCTGCAACGGTTCCTGCACGGAAGGGGCACAGGAATTCGCGAACTCGACCGTGCCGAGATGTTCATGGGACGACTCGTGCGCCGAGATCGGCATGCTGGCGGCAAGAGAGACGAACAAAGACGCGAGGAACATGCTTGATTTCACCGATATGTCCTTTTCAGGCTTTCGATATTTATCGCGCGCATCGACGTGCTAGGCAATGGCCGGTTCCAGGATGTCGCGAAACTTGTCCAGGTCGATATTGCCGCCGGAGACGATCGCAACGATCGGGCCATCGCCTGCTTTTCCCGTCAACGCGGCCGCCAAGGATAGCGCGCCTGCGCCCTCGGAGATGACGTGCGCCTTTTCCGCCATCAGCCGCATCGCCTGCCGGGTCTGCTCGAGCGTGACGACGATGCAACCGTCCACCAGCGGCTTCATCCGCTCCCACATGCGCGGGAAAACACGAGGGCCGCCGGCGCCATCGACGAACGAAGCCTTCCAGCCGGGAAACTCCTGCGCAGAACCGGCCGCAAACGAGCGCGCCGCGGGGGCGGCTGTCTCCGGCTCGACACTCCAGATCCTGATTTCGGGTTTCAGCGCCTTGATCGCGCTGCCGACGCCTGTGATGAGCCCGCCGCCGCCGACTGCCGCGATGACGGCGACGGCATCGGGCGCTTCCTCAAGGATCTCGAGCCCCAGCGTGCCGTGGCCGGCGATGAAGTTGTGTTCGTCGAACGGGTGGACGAATGTCCCAACGACGCCCGGATACGAACGCTCCTCCATGACCTTCCAGGCGACGTCATGGCTTACCGGGACAAGAATCGCGCCGAGCGCCTTCATGCGGTCGATCTTCGCGGCTGGCGCCGTTTCGAGCACCACCACCGTGCACGGAACGCCGGCTCGGCGCGCCGCATACGCGACGCCCTGGCCGGCGTTTCCGGCGCTGACGGTCCACACACCGGGCCTGCGCTCGGGCTCCGGAAGCATTGCGACGGCGTTGGCGGCACCCCGCAACTTGTACGAGCCAATCGGTTGCAGGTTCTCGAGCTTCAGCCGGATGTCGGGATAGCCTGGGCCCAGCTCAAGCCGGACCAGCGGAGTGCGCATGATCATCTGCGCGATTCGCAGACGCGCCTCCTGGATCTCAGCCAACTCAATTGGACGAACCGATTTAACGGGTGCGTGCAGCTGCATGCGTGCGTCAGTCGCCCTGCGGGACGCCATCAAAGAAGGATACGACTCCCGATTCCAGGGAATATTCTGCGCCGACCACCAGCAACCCGTCGTTCCTGACCAGCTTCTCGAGAAGTTCCGACCCATGGCGCAGGTGATCCGCCGAAGCGCGGACATTGGCGCGAACCGCATCGGCCATCAGCGCATCCGGATCCGCGCCGGCGCGGCCGGATAGAATCGGCTCCACGGAAGGCCGCACGCGGTCGACGATGGAGCGCAAGTTCTGCGATTGGGTGGTCGTGCGGCCAAGCGCGTCTTCGAGCGTTGCCATCACCGCACCGCACTGGGAGTGGCCCATCACCACGACCAGCCGCGTGCCGAATCGCGCCGCCGCGAACTCGACGCTGCCGACCTGTGAGGGCGCGACGATGTTTCCCGCCACGCGGATGACGAACAGGTCGCCGAGGCCCTGGTCGAAGACGAGTTCAGCCGGCACGCGTGAGTCCGAGCAACCGAGCACGATGGCAAATGGCTCCTGGCCACCGAGGAGCGCGGCGCGACGCAGGGGGTTCAATGCAGCGGAAGCAGCCGACTGATTGGCGACAAAGCGGCGATTGCCTTCTCGAAGAAGCGCCAGTGCGTCAGTTGCCGGGATCATGCTGGATGGGCCGCCTCGTGCGAAGATTTGCCGTCTGCCACGAGTGCCTATGATACGACGCCCTAGAAGCTATCATCGCCGGATTCGAGGTAGGACAGCTCCTCGCTCGTCAAGGGCCGTCCGAGGATGGCGTTGCGGTGTGGAAATCGTCCGAAGCGAGCGATGACTTCCCTATGGCGGATCGCAAAGGACAGGAACGACTCGAATTGCGATCGCCGTTTGGCCGGTGCGCGCTCGATGAGATTCCTGACTAGCGCCAGGCTCGGGCGGGCCGCCTGACGCCATGAGTCGAGCTCTCCCCGCGACGCGCGGGCCGGGAGGTCACCGAAACGCTCGCGGATGCGCTCGTCGAACGCAGAATCCTTTCGGAACCAAAGGGCATTTCGTGCGGCAGTGGCCTCGGGTGATTCGAGCGCATCACCGAACCAGAATTCGAGAATCGACTCGGGAGTCGCGTTCATGAGCCTGGAAGGTCAGTAGAATCTCAACGCGTCACGGAGCCTGCTACCGGTGCTGCCAGCGTTCCAGCCTGGGAATGCCCCTGGTAAAGAAACCGGTAAGAAAACCCGGCATTCCGAACTCCACGAGTTTCCGGCGCACTATCGTCTGCATCTCTTGAACGGAAATGTCGGGCTGGAGGAACTTCCCGCGCTGGTAACAATGGCTGCAATAGGTTGTGCTCTTCGAACTATCCGCATTCGTGCCGCCGCCTTGCGCGTCGCGCTTGAGCGGCATCCCGCAGCTCTGGCATTTCTTGTGACTTGTGCTCATGGCAATACCACTTATTGACCGTCGGGCGGCTGCCAAAGTTCGATCCGATTGCCTTCCGGGTCCATCACCCAACCGAACTTGCCGTATTCAGATTCCTCGACTTTCGCGTCCACTTCGCAGCCTTCGCTGCGGAGCTGGGCCAGCAGCGCATGCAGGTCTTCAACCCGGTAGTTGATCATGAAGCTTGCCTGGCTCGGAGAAAAGTATGAGGTCTTTTCCTCGAACGGATTCCAGATCGTCGTTCCCGCCCCCGAAGGATTCTCCGGTGACGACCAGCGGAAGGCGACACCTCCCCATTCTTCGACCTTCATGCCCAGGTGCGTTTGATACCAAGCTCCGAGTTTCCTTGGATCCTTGGCCTTGAAGAAGACCCCACCGATGCCTGTTACACGATTCATGAACGGCTCCTCATGGGTGACAAGTCACGGATGAATTCCGCCGGCCTCTCGGGCGTGATCAGCCACGACCGTTCTGTGCCACGCTCGATCCAGACCAGATCAGCGGTGCGGGAAATATACATCTGCAGGATGCCACGACGTTGAGTCCACAACCAACCGAATCCTCCCCACAGGCCTCCTGCACCGACTCGCGCGCACCAACCAACATTGTGTTTCAACTCGGCGGTTGTCATGAGACGTACATCCTGGATGCTCCCGCAAGAAATCTGGCGATGTTTCAGGATGCAGGGGGCCGCCGATTTCGTCGCTGAACCGGCTGGTGAGTCACTGAAATTCCTTGCCATTGCGCCTTATCCAACCAGCCGGATGCTGGCCATCAGGATCATGGTGAGTCCAGTGAACCACTCCGCCTTTCTCATTCCACTCGTATTCACCTCGGAATGAAATGACATCCCCTTCGTTCAAGGGCGAGACGCGTGGTGCCAGGTCAATGTTGTGTGCAACGAGTATGGTCTGGCCTGAGTCCAGCCGCACGATGAAGCGTTGGTGGCGACTGCCGTCGTTGTCATCGGCGAAAATTCTGGTGACGATGCCTTGTCCCTCAACCTCATCACCATCGGCACGTATGTCGAACGCGTTGGTATCGGAGGCGATGCCCGACTGTTGCGCAGCATGGTGCTCGGCTGGCGACGACTCATGATGCTCGTTGAGCTGCTGAAACAGCACAACAGCGGCGATGACGATGACCGGAAGAAGTAGTTTTTTCATTCGGGAAGTCGCCGGACGGTCGTGATCAGCGGCGGCGCCAGGCGCCGCGAGAGTAAAATTGTTCCGTGCGCCCGCGGCGCGCCCCTGCCAAGCTTTCACGGGCCGCTCAAACGACTCGGCTAGGCGGGCACCGATGAGCGAAGCGCGGAGGGCGCCCAACAGCCTGGCTGTTGGGCGCTCCGCTCGAGCCGAGGTTCAGGGAAGTTTGTACTCTCCGGTCCAATCGGACCAGCCGGCGCCAGTATCGCCAATGAAGTTGCCCTGAAACTTCTGGTTGCCGCTGATGCCCGTGTATTTCCCGGTTCCTCCCACAAAGCGTTCCTCGCCCGGACACGCAGGCATCACGCCCGCGCACTTCCACTCGACAAAGATCTTGTCCCCATCCGCGTCCGTTACCACGCACGTTCCGGTCGCGTTGGCGCGTCCTTTGTTGACGTCGTTATAAAGTGTGCAATCGACCCGCGCCTTATGCATGAAGCCTTTGCCCTCGTCATTGAACATGACCCCAGGCACCACGCCGGCATAAACCGTACGGTCTGGTCCCAGCACCTGAACTTGCCCGGTGAAAGTCCAACCATAGTGGCCGGAGTAGGTTCCGCTCTTGGGTAGATCGGCCGCCGTCGCGGGCGAACTCAAACACGCCGCGGCAAACGCCAATGCGCATACGACGGAAGTAACGCGACTCATTGTTTTTTCCCCTGATTGGTAATCATTTCGAATTCCCCGCCCGACAATGGCGTTGGAAAGATCAAACATCGCATCTAAAGCTGTGATTGTCACTACCTTCCAAAGTCATTGCGCATCCTTGCCAGCGATGGCCCTTTGAATCGCGGCGCGGGCGAGCAGACGGGTTGAGTCCAGGGTCGGCAGTGCAGAATTCTGATCGTCGATGATCAATGGAATCTCCGTGCACCCCAGAACGACAGCTTCGCAGCCCTGGGTTTGAAGGCCGCGGATCACCTCCTGGAAGTAAGCGACGCTTGCCGGCTTGAAGGCGCCATAGACCAACTCGTCCATGATGATACGGCTGGTCTTCTCGCGCTCCGCATCGCTCGGCCGGACGCAGGCGATGCCACGGAGACCAAGCTTCTCGGGGTAGACATTGCTGGCCACGAGCCAGCGCGTACCTGTAAGGCCAACTCGCTTGTAGCCGCGTGACGCGGCCTCGGTGGCGACAATTTCGGCAATGTGCAACCAGGGGAGTGGGGAAGCGGATGTCACATGGGAGAACGCCTGATGGATGGTGTTATCCGGGCAGATGACGAAGTCGGCCCCGGCAGCGGCAAGCTTGTGAGCCGAGGCAAGCATGAGTTCCGCGACTCCCGGGAGGTCGTGCCGCTCGAGGCGTCTCATGTACTCGGCCAGCGATGAGTTGTTGAGCGAGACTTCGGGATGCGCATGCGATCCAAGAAGTGCCGTCGCCTCGGCACAAATTGTCCGATAGCATAGCGCGGCGCCTTCCGCCGAACAGGCGACGATGCCGATGTGCAGCGGTTTGGGCGGCATGAGGTTGAGGGCTTCGGTGTGCCTAGCGACGAGTTCTAGCGGCTACGTACCGAATATCCGCCGACAGCAGTGCACTCAATTTCAACGCGCGCTCCGAGTGCCAGGCCTGCCACGCCCATCGCGCTCCGCGCAGGGAGATGCTCACCGAAAAACGTGACGTACACGGCGTTCATCCGGGACCATTCGGACATGTCGGCCAACATGAGGGTGCACTTGAATACCTGGTCCAACGAAGAGCCGTTTCGCTCCAGCACCGCACGAATGTTTTCAAGTGCTTGTTTGGTTTCGGCTTCGATTCCGCCGGGAACGAGTTGCATCGTGCCAGGAGTGACCGCAATCATGCCCGACAGGTACAGTATGTTTCCCACCCGCACCGCCTCAGAGAAGGGCAGATTCAACTTGGTCGTGAGCTCGGAAGTGAGATATTCGATTTTGGGCGGACCTGTCTCACCACCAGCTACGGCAGGAACACCAATAGTCAGCAGCGCGACAACTGCAATTACGGCGACACGCATATTAATCTCCTCCCAATGTCTTCGCAGCAACTGATCCCCTATCTTCGGAAATCAGCGGCAGCGCGTAGCGCCGTCCGCTGCATGCTGTTGTCAGGCCGGGCCGGCACGCGCCTATAGCTGCCAGAGGCCGTGGTGGATGCCGCCCTGGATGAAGATGGCGAACGTGCCATGGCCGGGGATCTCCATCGGTGGGTGCGCGACCTCGCTGCCGGCCCCCACCGCCGCGGCGAGGGCAGCTTCGATATCGTCCACCAGCCAGTAGGGCCGCACCACCGGCTCCTCTGCCTCGTGCATTGGCGCCCGCACACCCACCAGCCCGCCTTCCCGCAGCGCGGCCGTCCGTGCGCTGCCGAGCCCGGCGTCCGGCTCGCCGAACCGCACCCCATTCGCTGCGGCGTACGCGGCGCACACCGCGCCGACCTCCTTAGTTACGATTTCGAGGTAGTGGATCTGCATGACTCGTTCACCTCCGGTTGTCTATGACGTCCGCGGTCGGCCTAACGCCAGCGTTGAGCGACGCACTGCTGGGTTGCGACTGTCTCTGGCACTTCATCTTTCCCGCGTTCGCTCCAACGGATTGTTGGGCGGCACTATCGCTACTGTCCTGCGCTCTCGACCGGCACTGCATCTAACGGCGATTCAAAGGCAATGAAGAGGACACACGGGTCGGCACTTGCGCAGAAGCCATGGTGAGGACGTTTGGCGGGGCCGTACGCATAAGTCCCCGGTCTGAGAATGGCCATCTCTTGACCGTCATAAGTGACATGAAGCTCGCCTGCAACCAGCACCATGCGCTCTGGTGAGGTGTGCCAATGGAGTGGGATGGTCGACTTGGCGGGCACCTTGAAGAAAACGTCGAGGTTGTCCTGCGCAGGGTCGCCATGAAGAACGGCGATTGCACATCCTTCTGGCAGGAATGGTGGGCAAGACCCCCAGTGAAGCTGCGCATCGTCGGCATTTTCCGTCAGTGCCTGATCAATAGCCGGCGTTTGTGCGATCGTGAAGGAGCTGATTAGGCTCAACAGAAACATCGTGACCACCTGTAACGAACGACCAATGATCGGGTTACCCATGACTCATATCTCCTTCTGGTTGAAAGCAAGGTCCAACTAAGTTGCCGCCCAACGCAAAGTTAGGCCTCATGGCTAAGTAACGTCCTGGCCCCTGCGAGCATGCAGCCATGGCATCGTGGCGTAAAGGAGCAGGGAGGCCAGATACACAGAGCCCGAGATCGGGTCTCGACCGGAAACATATCCGGTGACGGAGCCGCCGGGTAGGACAACGGCGAGCAACAGCTCCGCGGCGAGAAGAAGCACGAGCGCGCACAAACCGACTGCCATCGAAATTCGCGGAGAAGAAATCAAGCTGAAGCGACGCACGACGTAGCGTGAGGCGAAGAAGATGACGACGAGCATGAACGGCGCTTCAAGCAGTTCCGCAACGCGCTCACCAAAGCGGGGCACTAGAAACGGAACCCGAACCGAGCCGAGTAAGAAGCCGGCGCCAAAAGTCAGCGCAAAATAGGTTGCGCTGGCCCGAACTACCAAAGCGCGATGCGGGTTCAGCATCGTGCGCATGAGGCCTAACGGCTGAGCTGAGCGCGCCGGGCGCGGCGCAATTGACAGAGCACTTTATCGTTCACGTGTGCGCTCCAGCGAATTGTTAGGGCGCAGGACCCACCATGCCAGTGCAACAAGGCCAGCGACCAGGCAAGCCACGTGAAGCGCCCGAACTGGTATCAGGAGATACATCCCATTTGCTTCTGAAAATGGAGCCCAGGGTGTGATGTCGCTGTGCATGATGCTGTCCAGTAAAACGTGGGACCAGGCGCCGAGCATTGCCCCTAGGGCAACCGCCTTGAGTGGGAGATGGCGCCAAGCAAGCACCGGCCAGCGGGGAAGCTTCATGGCCAGCCGGCGGGCCGGAACGAATGCCAGGACGATGACTGCTGCTGCCAGCGTCGAACCCACATAGGTGTGCAGGAAAGTATGGACGCGCGGCTGGTGGGTCACCATGTTGTAAAGCGACTCCACGTCGATCAGCACATTAGCGGCGCAGAAGGACAGGAAGCTCACTGAGCTGCGTGTGGCCACCGAAAGGAGCGCACCGGGGCCAAAGTGGAAAGGTGTAACTGGCACTGCGTTTCCCTGCGCCCTAACGCTCGCGATTAACGGCGGCGCGCAGTCGGCGCGACGACCGCTGCATCGCATAGTTTGGTGTCTTGTTAAGCGGCGACCCGAGACACTCGTAACGCCTTGCGCCGCTTCTCGGCGTGCCACAGGTCATACTGCGTCTGCTGGTTCATCCAGCTCTCGGAGCTGGTGCCGAAAGCGATCGACAACCGCACCGCCATCTCCGGGCTAATGCCGGCGCGGCCATTCAGCAGGGCCGAGAGTGTCTTGCGGCTGATACCCAAAGCGGTGGCCGCGTCCGTGACCGACAAGTCCAACGGCTCCAGACAGAGCTTGCGGATGATCTCGCCAGGGTGGGGAGGGTTATGCATCCTCATGGGCTACCTCAGTGATAATCCTCGTAATCGACGTCTACCGCATCTTTGCCTTCAAAGCGAAAAGTGATCCGCCAGTTGGCGCGAACCGTCACCGACCAGGTGCCGCCGCGACCGCCTTTCAAAGGGTGAAGTTTTAGGCCTGGCAAGGCCATGTCTCCCGGCGTCGTAGCGGCATTCAAGGCGCCCAGAATCAAAGCCAGTCGTTTCGCATGAGCGGCCTGGATCCCGGCCCGCGATCCCGTCGCAAAGAACTTGGCTAGACCCTTGTGACGGAATGTCCGAATCACGCATCGGAGTGTAACCCATAACGTTACGGGTTACAAGATACCTAACGTCCGCGATCAGCGGCGGCGCGCGCTCGGCGCGCCGCTTGCTGACCGAAACCTTTGGGAGCAGCTTGCTGTTCCTGCAAGCGGCGTGACGACCAGCGACGGCCGCTGCATCGCATAGTTAGATCTTCCTGACTCGAAGCATCATGCGACCTCGAGCAGAGCACGCGGGTTGCGATCGGCAACCAGCAGCAGCGTCCTGGCTGCACCTGACGGCGCGCGGCGCCCTTGTTCCCAGTCTTGCAG
>JAQBHG010000007.1:0-4131 GCA_032127975.1 Steroidobacteraceae bacterium | reverse complement strand
GAACAGGATGTTCGGGCGCTGGGCGGAAACTATATTGCCCGCGCCGGTGAAGATTTCGGAGTCGTCGGCCGCGGCGGCGCCCGCGAGTGCGAGTAACGCGGTCGCGCCGGCGAGTTGAATCAGATTGCGGGTGGCTTGTTTCATGGCGAGTCACTCACTTTGAGGAGCCGGCGGCGACGAGTCGCAGGCGGGTCAGGACCCGAGTATCGGGCCGGTAGAAAACATAGAGCCGCAAGTTGCGCTTGCCGGCTGCTTCACGAAGCAGGGCGTAGGGAACGGCTTCCTTGCCGATGAAATACCGCGTGCCGGCATCGAATGTCAGTCGCATAGAGCTGCAGGTCGTGCATTCCCTGGCCGACAGCGTGCCGCCGGGGACGCCGGGGAGCGCCACCAGGTCGGTGCCGCTCTCGAGGCATTCCTCGACGGTACCGAGCCGGGGCCCGGCAACCGCCGAGGCCGAGGTGATCGCGCCGAGCACGGCAGCCAGCAGCCACAGGCGGCGCAGGGCTGACGCAGCGGAGCGCCGGTTGTTTGGGGTGCGGGTGATTGAATCGTTCATGTGACGGTCTCCGTCGATGATCAAGTGCCGCCTGGGCCGATGATGTAGAAGCTCTGGACGTGCTGGGCCATGGCGTTGCCGGGCGCGGTGCCCGTGGCATCCACCTGGAAGTGATAGGTCGTGAATCCGGTGCCGATGCTATAGCCCGTCATGCCGCTGCCCAATGGCGCGGCGCCGACGAACCCCAGCGCAAACGAATACTGGTCATCCGGCGAGTCCGGATTCGGGATCATCGGCTGGAGGACCGGTATGCTGGTGCTCAGCGGGGAATTGGCGAGCGCGTCCTCGATCGCGACCTCGGCTGCCTGGAATGCTCGTTCCTGCAGCTGCGTGTTGCCGACCATGCGCAATTCCAGCGTCGAAGTGATGACGCCGGAGACGGCGAGAATCGTCAGCACGAGCAACAGGATGAGCCCGACGACGAGCGCCGCGCCGCGCTGCCGCGAGCCGATAGCGCCAGAGGTGATGTGGTTGTTCATCGCCGTGTGTTCCTCAATGCGATCGTCTTGCTGACGAGCACGCGACGGAAATTGTCGGCGGGCGCGTAGGCAGCGCCGCCGACGCGGTCTGCATAGGAATAGGTCCGGTCATCTATGAACGTGAACTCCGGCTGTTCCGCACGCACCAGCAGCCAGACGCGCACCGCGACGATCTCCTCGCCGGCCGGTATCACAGTGCCAGCCGGGACAAAGAAATCGGCATTCTGGTCGATGTTCTGGTCGACGCCGAACTCGACCTGGAGGTCCTCGACCCCGGGAATGACTTCCCGATCGACGATGACCGGGGCGCCGCCCGCGAAGTCGAGTTGCTTGCGGCGGAGCGATGGCGTTCCGGCGCGCTGGTCGGAATCCTGGTCGACGTAATAACCATTGGCGATGATCGCCCGCGATTCCGACAATGGCGCCGAATATCCGGCCGGTATTGCGCCGCCGGAGAACAGCGTGCCCTGGACGCGGCTGGTCTGGATCTTGATCTGTCCGGCAGTCGCGCCCAGCGCGCCGGCGCCGATGACCCGTGTCGACGCATGGCGGATGGTGAGCTGGTCCGAGCCGGCCACCGCAGTGCCGTATTCGGCGCAGGCCAGGCCGTAGCTGTTATTGGTGCCTTCTATGTAGGCAGGCAGCTTGACCGCCCACATGGCGCCGCAGGAATTGATCGTGGCCGCGTAGCCGCTGAGGCCCGCCGGCAGGATATATGCCGGATCCACGTCGGGAAGACTGGCGAGATCGAGTGCCGGCCCGTTCTCGACCAGGTCGCCCCGGCTGTGCAGGCCCCAGAAATTCGCCATCCGAAGATCGGCCTCGATGGTGCTCATCGCGTAGCGCGCGGTTTCCTGGAGCCGCGCCGCGGCGTCATTGCTGCGGTACAACTCGCGGCCCTTGCCGAGCACGGAAACCGCACCCGCCAGCAGGAACAGACCGATGGACATCGAGACCATCAGCTCGATGAGGCTGAGGCCCTTCTGCATCTGCCTGCCGTTGCCGTATGCGTTCATGTCGTAAACCCGATCTGGAATGTCACCGGATTGACCTCGCCGACTTCGGCCCATTGCACGGTGATGACGTAATTTGCGGGCTCGCCGGCGGCGGCGGGCAGCGTCACGACGACCTGCCCCTGGCCATTCGGCAGCAGCTGCGCGAGCGCGGCTTTCCAGCGGCTCAGGTCGGTGGCGGCAAGATCCGTCGCGCTACAGCCGGCGGTCGTCGCGCAGGCGCCGACTGCGGCAAAGGCGTCTCCATACACGTTTCCGTAGTTGGCCACGGCCGCGCGATTGCTGCGGATGCTGTCCGCAAGGTCGGCGGCGAGAGTGACCGCCTGCGTGCGATAGATCGCCGTGCGACCCGCCTGCAGGCTGTTGAGATAAAGCGCGGCAATGCCGAGCATGCCGATGGCCAGCACGACGAGGGCCACCAGGGTCTCGACCATCGTGAAGCCCGATTGCGATTTCATGCCATTAGCCATGATTCAACCCTAGGTGCAGCCCGCGATCGGGCCGCCGATCGCGTCAATGAGTATCTGGATCTCGGCCGGGTCGCGCGTCACGCCGGCGCGGCCGGTGACGGACACCGTGATGCCGCGTGCAGCGGAAAGCTCGCCGCCGGAATTCTTGTTGCCGCGCTCGTCGCACAGCACGAGCTGGGAGGCATTGGGATTGAGCGCAAAGCCGTTGTCGAGGTACGTGACCGTGAGCGGGTTCGCCGTAGATTCTGCAGTAATCGTATTTGGCAGCGGCTCGCGCTGCAGCAGCACGGCCTCGCCGGCGTCGCGCTGGCCATTCTGATTCGGGTCCACGAACGCGATCCAGCCGAGCAACTGCGTGGATGCAGTGCAGACGGGGTTTGCAGCGAGCGGAATGGCACTGGTGCAGAGGGTCACTGGCACGCGTCGCTTGATGGCCTCGGAACGCGTGAAATGCATGGCCACCATGACGTCATTGGCGGCGCCGGTGAGGCGCGCGTTGCGGATGAAGTTGCCCATCGCCGGGACGCCGATGCCGAGCAGGAGCCCTGCGAGCACCACGACCAGCATCAGTTCGAGCAACGTAAAGCCTGTCTGCGCCGTTTTCATGGCATGCACTATAAGGTCGCGAAACCGGGCCGGCGGGACCACCTGACGGACGATGCCTCCACGCCGATGAACGGCAGGTTTTGCCGTCGCATCAGCCGCTTGACGCCATTCCTTTGTGACGAATCTCACATTTTCGCTGGCGGTGTGCGCAGGCTTCCTCTAGACTGAAATCCCGTCGTATTCGGGCCATGAGCCGGTGCGGTCTGCCGGTTCGAGGTGTGCAGGCCCGGTGCTTTGTCCTGGACGGCGGGGACTCATTAATGACGCGATTCGTGTTCGTGACCGGCGGCGTGGTTTCCTCGCTGGGCAAGGGCATTGCCGCGGCTTCGCTGGGAGCAATCCTCGAGGCACGTGGACTCAAGGTCAGCCTGGTCAAGCTCGATCCCTACATCAATGTGGACCCGGGCACGATGAGCCCGTTCCAGCACGGCGAGGTCTTCGTCACCGAGGACGGTACAGAAACGGACCTTGACCTGGGGCACTACGAGCGCTTCGTGCGGACGACGACCGGCCGCAACAGCAACTTCACGACCGGGCGCATCTATGAGCGCGTGATCGCGCGCGAGCGCCGCGGCGACTACCTGGGCGCGACCGTCCAGGTCATCCCGCACATCACGGATGAAATCCGCCGCAGCGTGATGCTCGGCGCGGGCGATGCAGACGTCTGCATGGTCGAGATCGGCGGCACCGTCGGCGACATCGAGTCGCTGCCATTCCTCGAAGCGATCCGGCAGATGGGTGTCGAGCTCGGCCGCAGCAATTGCGTCTACATCCACCTGACACTGGTGCCGATCGTCGGTGGCTCCGGGGAGATCAAGACAAAGCCGACCCAGCATTCGGTCAAGGAGTTGCGGGGCATCGGCATCCAGCCCGATGTGCTGCTGTGCCGTTGCCGTGATCCGTTGCCCGACGAGCAGCGCCGCAAGATCGCGTTGTTCACGAATGTGGAGGAGCGCGCGGTCATTTCCGCGGTCGATGCCGACGACATTTACCGGATACCGATC
>JAQBHG010000006.1:0-5442 GCA_032127975.1 Steroidobacteraceae bacterium | reverse complement strand
GATTACTGTTTCATCTCCTTGAGCTCGACCAGCCTGACGATGGGGGATTTCCACGCAGCGAGGCGGGGCGTTCGAACCTGCATCATTCCGCTCGGCAAGCGCAAACCGCGCAGCGACCTGTTCGATCACCTGAAAAGGCCGCCCTCAGGCCAGCCGCCTGCAGGATCGCAAGGACAGCAATAACCGGGTTGTCGCCGGTACGCGCGAGCCCGATGCTGCGCGCCATGAGCTACACACTGCGCGGGCTCGAGCCCGCATTATTCGAACCACTGTTTGGTCTCGATGAAGAAACGCTCGCCGCCCGCGGCATGCGCTGGATGGGCGTGGACGAACCGATCGGCTATCCTTGCCGCATCAGTCTCGAGGACGCTCCGGTCGGCGAACGCGTGCTGCTGCTACCCTTCGTGCACCAGGAAAGCGCCTCGCCCTATCGTGCATCGGGTCCGATTTTCGTGCGGCGCGGAGTCGGCAAAGCACGGCATCTCGTCGGCAAACTGCCGCCCTACCTGACGCACAGGCTGCTGTCGGTGCGCGCCTACGATGCCGCGGATGACATGGTGGATGCGGAAGTCATCGAGGGTGCTGCTGCGGCGCCCTTGATCGAGCGTTACCTCGCTCGCGACGAGGTCTCCTACCTGCACCTGCACTTCGCGCGGCGCGGCTGCTACGCCTGCCGCGTGGATCGCGGCTGAGCAAGGGCGACCTGCCGCAGGCACAGGTCGCCACTTTTCATGCTCAGGGTCTAGAGCAGGGTCACTTGCCCTTGTAGAAGACCGTGCCCGCATACATGGCATTCGTGCAATCCCAGAGCTTGAATGCTTCCGCAACGACATTAGTACGCTTGGCGCCAGGATCGAAATACATTCCGGCCTGCTTGCCGTAAGTGGCCAGATCGGGCCATCTCTCGACCCAATAGAAATCCGGCGTTTTCGGATTGTTGCTGATGACAGGTGTCAACACACTGACCTCGAACGAAAGGCCGTCGGCCATGAAAGCCGGCTTCGCAATCGTATCGAACCACTTTTGAAGATCCGCGGGACCTTTCCCTTCTTTGTAATTGCAGCCGAAGACCACATATTGATCGGCCAGCGCCGTATTCGCACAAAACAGCAACGCCAGTGCGGCGATTGTCGACTTGATCATTTCTCCCTCCATTCACACATTGCGCAGGATCTGCGCGTCGTGTCATTTACTTGCTGACGAGCCCAACCATGACCGACCTGGCCCCGATTGGCAACTCAGGTTTCGCGAACAATCAGCTCGGTCCCGATGGACTGGGATTCGGGTTGCGCACCTTCGAGTATGCGCATGAGGTTCGAGACAAGCAGGGAGCCGGCCTGCCGCGTGTCCTGGCGGATCGTCGTAATGGGCGGGCTGAAATAGGCGGCGGCCGGAATGTCGTTGTAGCCAACGACGGATATCGCGCGCGGCACGTCAAGTCCGCAATCCAGGCATGCGCGAATGGCGGCCATCGCCGCGGTGTCGCTGAACGCAAATATTGCATCTGGCGGGCTGCCCGCCGCCTTCAGGTAGCGCGTGGCGGCCTCGTACGCCGATTCGAACGTGAAGTTGCTGAGCTTGAGGTCGCTGATCTCCACGTCGCGGCCACTTTCGTCGACGGCGGCCTTGAGTCCTTCGCGGCGCAGCGAAATCTCCCGGAAGCTCGTGTCGCCGATGAAAAGAAATCGCCGGCGGTCCTTGCGCAGGAAATAACGCCCTGCCAGCAGGCCGCCGAGAAAGTTGTCGCTGCCGATCACGCAATACGGCGTCTCGCCGGTGCCGGCTCCCCACACGACGAATGGCGCTCCGGAGTCCGCAAATTTCTCCAGCATCTGTTCGCGGTGTCCCTGGCCAAGCACGATGAAGCCATCCGCCGTCTGCGCTGCCAGTATCTGGCTGAACGCATCCGTGTCATTGTGATTCGGCGCGCACAGCAACAGGTCCTGCTTGCGCTCGCCGAGCGCCTCGGATACGCCGGCCAGCAGGTCGAAGATGAATGGGTCGGAGATATGGTTCTTGCGATGCGAATGAAAATCCAGTGAAACGGCGACCGTGTTGGTCCGTGTGCGCCGCAGCTTCTGGGCGTTGCGATTCACGGCATAGCCGTGCTTGTGGGCGACCGCCAGGATCCGGCTCTTCGTCTTCTTGGTAACGAGCGGGCTGTCGCTGAGCGCGCGCGACACCGTTGGTTTCGAGACCCGCGCGAGCCGGGCCACGTCATCCATCGTGATATTGCGTTTTCTGATCATGTAGACATACGATTATCCGCGCTTTTGCAGCGCACAACCAAGTATTGCAACAAGGATTGAAATGCATTGCATTCCCGTGTAACTTGCAGATGTCTGCGGCAATCGCCGGCAGTTCGTAATGGGGATGGTGCATCAATGAAAATTTTCACAGGCAATTCTCGTGGCGGCATTTCCTCAGCGAGCCTGATCGGGCTGGCGGTGGCGCTCGCGCTCAGCCAGGCTGCGGCGGTCCAGGCGGCAGAGACTGACGATGAGTCGACCGAGGCAGCGATGCTGTCGGAGGTGGTCGTTACCGGCACCGCCGGCGGCGCCGCAATCAAGAAGCTGGATGCAAGCTTCGCGATTACGACAGCCAACTCGGAAGAAATTACCGAATTTGCGGCGAAGAGCACGGCGAACCTGCTTGAGCTGGTGCCAGGCGTGTGGTCGGAGAGCTCGGGCGGTGTCTCGGGCGCCAACGTATTCGTGCGCGGTTTTCCTGCGGGTGGCGATGCGCCGTTCCTGACGGTGCAGCTGAATGGCTCGCCGGTCTTCCCGCCGCCGACGCTGTCGTTCCTGGAGAACACGACGCTGTTCCGCCTGGACGAAACGATTGAGCGGATGGAAGCTCTGCGAGGCGGCCCGAACCCGGTGTTCGGCAGCGGCCAGCCGGGCCTGACGACAAACTTCATCCTGCGCCAGGGTGGCGAGGAGACGGAAGGCGCCGCGAAGTTTTCGACCTCTGACTACGACCTGCGCCGTTTTGACGGCTACGTGAGCGGTAAGCTGGCGGATCGCACCTACTACATGATCGGTGGCTACATTTCGAGCTCCCCGGGCGTCCGCGATGCGGGTTTCAGCGCAGAGGAAGGTCAGCAGTTCACGGTCAATCTGACGAAGGAATTCGACCAGGGCACCGTCAATCTCTATTCACGCGTGACGGATGATCACGGCACCTGGTACCTGCCCCAGGCGCTCAACGTGCCTGGTATTGACGCGTCCTACACGCAGGTCGGCACGCTGAATCGCCAGCGCCAGATCATCTACGGCACTACTGCCGATCCGCAGACCAAGACGATTGACCTCGGCAAGGGACGCGGCTGGGATGGCTCCATCTCCGGTGGCAGCATCCGGCTGGATATGAGCAACGATTGGGAGCTCGTTGATCGCTTCAACTTTACCTCCGGCGATGCCGACACATACGGACTGGTGCCGAATGGCGGTGCCGTGCAGGCCAGCGCGTTTGTACTCGCCAATCCAGGACAGGTGACTGGTCCCCTTACCGGCCAAGCGACGGGAAACGCGATTGCCGGTACCGAATACATCCAGCAATTTGGCGCCTGGGAAGTCCTGAAGGACATCAAGTCCTTCACCAACGACATCAGCCTGGCGAGGCAATTCGGCAAGGTGAAATTCACCGGCGGCTACTACACGGCCAGTGTCTCCACCGACGAGTTCTGGTCGCTGGGCAACACGAAATACCATGTCGTCCGACAGGGTGGGGAAGTTGTCAACGGTATCGCCTGCGACGCTCCGACCGTCGACGGCTGCCCCACGGGGTTCAACTACGACATCGACGCGACCGGCGACGCGACTACAAGCGCCCTGTATGCCGCGGCAGAAGTAAAGGCCACGGACCGGTTGACGCTGGACTTCGGCGTTCGCGGCGAGAAACACGAAATCGAGTACTCGGTGGATGAGGGGCTGGACGGCACGGTGAGCAAGGTAGTCTCATTCGACGAAACAGAAATCTCCTATACGGCCGCGGCCAATTACATGCTCACGGACAACAGCGGCGTGTTCGTGCGAATCAACAGCGGCCACCGGATGCCGTATTTCGACGACTTCCGCGACAACTACGGTGCCTTTCAGGATGGCAACATGCTGATCCAGGATGTCGATCAGTACGAGCTCGGCTACAAGTATGTCGGCAGCAACATGGCGCTGTATGCGACGGGGTTCTACACCGAGGTCGACCCGTCGATATTCGTCGCGCTATCAGGCTCGACGCCTGGCGAGATCTCGACCAATGAAGCCTATGGCGTCGAAATCGACGGTAACTACTACACCGACACCGGATTCGCCGTGAATCTGAACGCGACGGTCCAGGAATCGAAGATCAAGAAAGGCGTCAACGTGGGCAAGGAACAGCAGCGGCAGCCGGGATATCAGCTGCGCGTCACGCCAAGTTATGCCTTCGATGCCGGAAGCTCGAGCGTGAAGGTATATGGCACATTCACCATGGTTGACAGTCGCTTCAGCGACAACGGCAACACCGTGACGTTGCCTTCCTATGAGAAGGTGGATCTCGGCGTGGTCGTCGGAATCAACGATGCGTTGACGGTGCAGGTCTCGGCGGACAACATTACGGACGAACAGGGCCTGACCGAGGGAGATCCCCGCAATCCGGCTGCGCCAAACGGTCGCTTCATCCTGCCGCGCAGTGTAATAGTCAGTATCGGGTACAGATTCTAGGATCCGGCTCGACTGACGCGGGAAGGATCCTTGACCGGATCGCGCGGATGATTGCCGCGCGGTCCGGCAGCGCGACCGGCCGCCAGGCTGGTCCGATTCACCCGCGGGCCCACTGGCGGATTGACGGCGGGGATTCCGGATGAAGCACCTCACGATCAAGCTTTCGCTGTTCATCAACTATTTCGTCTTCGCGGTCCTGCTGAACAGCGTCGGCACGGTGATCCTGCAGGTGCAGGCCAGCTACGGCGTCAGTGAATCCGGCGCCAGTGTGCTGGAGGCGTTCAAGGACCTGTCGATCGCCCTGACGTCGCTCCTGATCGCTTCCTTCATCGTCCGCATCGGCTACAAGCGCAGCATGCTGATCGGGCTCGCGATCGTCGGCCTGGTCTGCATGGCCATGCCGCAGCTGCCGGTCTTCTGGATGACGAAGCTGTTGTTCGCGGCGATCGGCGTGAGCTTCGCGCTGATCAAGATTTCCGTGTTCGCGACGCTCGGCCTGGTGACCGGGAGCCGCAAGGAACACGTCAGCATGATGAACTTCATCGAAGCTTTCTTCATGGTCGGCGTGCTGTCGGGATATTTCATTTTCAGCGGGTTCGTCAATGACCTCGATCCAGGCTCCGCCGGCTGGCTGCGTGTCTATTACGTGCTCGGTACACTGTCGTTTGCGGCTTTCGGGCTGCTGCTGATGGCAAAGCTCGATGAATCGCGCGTCGTGCCGGCGAAAAGCGGCGGGCTG
>JAQBHG010000005.1:0-55754 GCA_032127975.1 Steroidobacteraceae bacterium | reverse complement strand
GGCCGAGGAACTGTTCGCGGAGCGTGATGCTGAGGAGAAGGTCTGGGGCTCGATGGTCAAGCAGGCCATCAAGCGGCGCAAGCCCGGATTCAACGAGAGCTACTATGGCTTCAAGAACTTCGGCAAGCTCCTGGAAGAGGCCCGCGATCGCAAACTGATCGATCTCGAATTCGATACGAAGTCGGGTGGCTACATCATTGCACGCATCGCGGCGGCTTGAGATGGGAAGGCGCTACGCACATTTCGGGTCGCGGACGGGAATGGCCATGTGGAGGTGACGACATGATATGGCGTGCGACGATGACGCGCTGGCCCGCATTCATGATGATGGCTGCGGCGGCGGGTGCCTGCCAGGGGCAGGCCGGATTGCCGCCCACGGTGAATGATCGGGTGCAGCTCACGACGATTGCGAGTGGCCTCGAGCATCCCTGGAGTCTCGCCTTCCTGCCGGACGGACGCATGCTCGTGACCGAGCGTCCCGGGCGCCTGCGCTACGTCACGATGAAGGGCGAAATTTCAAAACCAATCTCCGGGGTGCCGGCCGTGCATGCCGTGGGGCAGGGCGGACTGCTGGATGTCGTGCTGGATCCGGATTTCAGCGCCAACTCCACGATCTACCTCTCTTACGCCGAGCCGGGTGATGGCGGTGTCAACGGCACGGCCGTCGCTAGCGCGAAGCTCGACGGTGCGCGGCTCACCGCACTTCAGGTCATCTTCCGCCAGTTGCCGAAGGTGAAGAGCAACTATCACTTTGGATCCCGGCTCGTCTTCGCACGTGACGGCAATCTGTTTGTCACGCTGGGTGAGCGCAATTCCGAGCGGCAAAGCGCGCAGGATCTCGGCACGCATCTCGGCAAGATCGTGCGTATCACCAGGGACGGCAAGGTGCCGGCCGATAACCCCTTTGTCGGTCGCGATGGTGCGCTGCCTGAAATCTGGTCGCTGGGGCATCGCAACGTGCAAGCCGCGACGCTCGATCCGGCGACGGGCCGCTTTTGGACAGTTGAGCACGGCCCGCGTGGTGGCGACGAAATCAACCTGCCCGCAGCCGGCCGCAATTACGGTTGGCCGGTAATCACCTATGGCGCCGAATACACTGGGCCCGCAATCGGCGAAGGCACAGCGAAACCCGGCATGGAGCAGCCGTTGTATTACTGGGTGCCGTCGATCGCGACGTCGGGCATGACGTTTTACGCGAGCGACGTCTATCCGGTCTGGAAGGGCAATTTATTCGTCGGCGCGCTGGCCGCTGAACTCGTGGCGCGACTCGAAATCGGCGCGGACGGCAAGGTGAAGGCTGAGGAGCGCTTCCCGGTCGGTGAGCGCGTTCGCGATATCCGTCAGGGCCCGGACGGCGCGTTGTACCTGGTGACCGATGAAGACGCCGGCCGACTGCTGCGCCTGACGCCTGCGAAGTAATCGAGTGGATCGCACCGAGCGCTTCTACAAGATCCGGCGCCGCCTGATCGAGAGAGGCGCCCTGACGCGGCACGAGGTCGAGGAAGGCCTCGAGATATCGCACGCGACTTTCAAGCGCGACATCGAATACATGCGCGACCGGCTCAATGTTCCGATCGTCTGGTCACGCGAGCGCGAGGCATACCTGCTCGATCCCGGCGCTGACGTCGCCGAGCTGCCCGGCATCTGGTTCAGCCCCGCAGAAATATATGCGCTGCTCGAAATCGAGCATTTGCTCGAGCGCCTCGAGCCGGGTCTGCTGGGCCGGCAGCTCGATCCATTGCGCACGCGGCTGCGGGCGCTGCTCGAGCGCGGGGATCGTGGGCACCGCGAGATTCGCCGGCGAATCCGCGTGCTCGCGCTCGGAAGCCGCAGGGTGAATCGCGAGGTGTTCGAAGCGTTGTCGGTCGGGCTGCTGAGCCGCCGCCGCATCCGCATCCGCCACCTCAAGCGCGGCAGCGGCGAGTCGTCGGAGCGCGTCGTGTCTCCGCAGCGCCTGGTCCATTACCGCTACAACTGGTATCTCGATGCCTGGTGTCATGTACGCAAGGACCTGCGCGTATTCGCAGTCGATGCGATCAAGAGCGCCGTGGTCGTCGAAGAACCCGCCCGCGAAGTTGCCGACGAAAACATGGACCGGGTGCTGGGCGCCGGTTACGGGATCTTTCCGGGCGCCGAGACGCAGACCGCGGTGCTGCGCTTTACGCCGGAGCGCGCGCGCTGGGTCGCCGACGAAGTCTGGCATTCACGCCAGGCCGGCCGCATCGAGGCCGATGGCAGCTACGTGCTTGAATTGCCCTACAGCCAGGAACCGGAATTGGTGATGGACCTGCTCCGATATGGAGCCGGCGTCCGGGTGCTCGCGCCGGAATCGCTTCGCGCCACGGTCGCGCGCGAGCTGGCGGATGCTGCGCATCAATACGCCTGAACGCCGTGCTGGTGTACTGTAGGCGCCCATGAAAATTCTGTTCATGCGCTCGCCAGTTCTCGTTCTCGCCGCAGCTTGCCTCGCAGGTTGCCCGTCGGAACCGCAGCCGCAGGCGACGACGCCGGTCGCCGCGAGTCACGGGACGATCGTCGATCTCGAGGCTCGCTTCGCCGCCACTTCGCGCGAGCGCGGCGCCAAGGCGGCGTTCCTGGAATTCCTCGACGAGGAATCGATCGTGTTGCAGCCGGGACCAACCTGGGGACAAGCGGCCTGGACCGTCAATGACGACCTTCCGGGCACGCTCGACTGGCTGCCCGACCGTGCCCAGATATCGGCCGATGGCGATCTTGGTTTTGCATCGGGGCCGTGGATTCTCGAGCCGCGCGATCCTGAAGGCCGCAGCGTCGAGGGCCGCTACGTCACGGTCTGGAAGAAGGGCGCCTCGGGCTGGCACGTCTGGTTTGACGGCGGATTCGGGCGCAAGCCCGCGGGCGCCTGGGACGCGCGCACCAGCGAGCCATCATTGGGGCCGTTCGCCTGCGAGCGCGGCCCCGCCGTGCCGCCCGGCGAGTTGCAATTGCTCGATCTCGCAATATCCGGTATTCAGGGCGGTGAGACTCACCAGCAACGCCTGCTCGCGCGGCTGGATGCGGAAGCCTGGCTGTTCCATGGACCCGCGGTCGAGGGCGCAAGCGCAGGCGCAGCGCGGGAAGCGGCGCTGGCGGCGCTGCCGGTTGCGCTCCAGTACTGGCCGATGGGCGCGGGCATGGCCTCATCCGGTGATCTCGGCTACAGCTATGGACTGTCTGCGCCGGATCCCGGCGCGAGTGCGGACGCCAGTTATGTCCACATCTGGTGCCGGCATGGCGACAGCTGGCGCCTGGCGCTGCAATTGCGCACCCGCCTGCCCTCGAACTGAGCGCCGTTGCGACAGGGCGTGCCAATGGCAGGCCAGGGCGTTGCACGCGATCGCGCTGCATGACTAAGGTGTCCTGATGAAATTCGGCGTCCTGCGCGGCAATCGCGACCTGCGGTTCTGGGGCCTTCACTCCATGGGATGGATCGCGTATGGGCTCGCCCTGTACGTCGGTTCGGCGATCTACGTCAAGGAATCCGGGTACGAGCAGGTGATCGTCGTCGCGACGGCATCCGGCTGGCTGTTGTCTGCACCGTTGCGGTACCTGTATCGGCGCCTGTGGGACAGGGGGCCGCGCGCCGTCCTGATTGGAGCGATTACAGCAAGCTGGCTGCTCGCCCTCGCCAGGGCCGCGATCATCAACTCTTACATCGTCGAAGTCCTGAAGCCGGCGTGGGCGATGGATCACGAGCCGATGCCGCTTGAGATTTTTTCCAACACGATTTACTCAATGTTGCTCCTGCTGTGCTGGAGCGGGCTGTATTTCGGCATCAAGACCTATGAACGCCTGCAGCTCGAGCGCGAGGCAACGCTTGCCGCTTCGGCGCTTGCCCAGGAAGCGCAGCTCAAGATGTTGCGCTACCAGCTCAATCCGCATTTCCTGTTCAATACCCTGAATGCGATCTCGACCCTGGTGCTGGACGGACAGAACCGCATTGCCAATCTTGCCGTCTCCCGGCTGTCCGAGTTTCTGAGGTATACGCTCGACCAGGATCCGATGAAGAAAGTCACGCTGCGCCAGGAGCTCGACGCATTGAATCTCTATCTTGGCATCGAGAAGCTGCGCTTCGGCGAGCGCCTGAAGCTGGAATTCGACGTCGATGAGCGCAGCGAAACAGCACTCGTTCCCTCGTTGCTGCTGCAACCGCTGGTGGAAAACTCCATGAAATACGCCATTGCGCCGCGTGAGGAAGGCGGGTCGGTAACCGTCATCGCCGGCATCGAGGGCAGCAGCCTGCGACTCGCGGTCGTGGACGACGGGCCCGGTCTGCCGGTGGGCAGTACCGCCGGAAACGGCGGCCGTGGGGTCGGACTGCGAAATACGCGCGAGCGCCTGCAGGTATTGTATGGTGGCGTGCACCGCGTCGAGGTCACGGATGCGGGCCCCGGCCTGCGTGTCGAGATGCGACTGCCGCTGGAAATCTGAGAGCGATGGAAAGCCGGATTCGCGCAATCATCGTCGATGACGAGCCGCTGGCGCGCCGCGGGCTGGAGCTGCGACTGGCGGCATTTTCCGATGTCGAAATCGTCGCCCAGTGCGCCAATGGCCGCGAGGCGGTGGATGCGGTAGCGACGTACTCGCCCGACCTGATGTTCCTGGATATCGAGATGCCCGGCATCGACGGCTTCGAGGTACTGCGCCGCATTCCGCAGACCAGCATGCCGATGGTCGTGTTTGTCACGGCCTTTGATCGCTATGCCATTGAGGCATTCGATGCCCACGCCCTTGATTACCTGCTGAAGCCGCTGGTCGACGAGCGCCTGGACCGTGCCATGGTTCATGTGCGAGATCAGTTCGCACAGCGCCGCTCGATGCACCATCGCGAGCAGCTGGTGGCACTCCTCGCCAGCGTGACGGGCGAGGGGATGCTTGACGCCGAGGAGTGGCTTGCGCGGGGAGCGGACGGCGCGGCAAGGCGCTGGCCGGAGATCCTGCCGATCCGCCTGGGCCGCGAAACGATCCGGTTGCAGGTCAAGCTGATCGACTGGATCGATGCGGCCGGCGACTACATGTGCGTGCACGCGGAAGGGCGTACCCACGTCGTGCGAGCGACCATGAAGCAGTTTGAGGAGCGGCTCGACCCGTCAAGTTTCCAGCGCGTGCATCGCTCGACAATCGTCAACATCGGGCGGATCCGCCGGCTGAAGCCCCATACGAATGGCGAGTATTTCCTGACGCTGGAAGGCGGCCACGAACTGAAACTGAGCCGCAGCTATCGCGACCGGTTGGAGCGCATCCTGCAGGGGTAATGAGGGCCGGCGGCTCAGTGTTCGCTGGCCGGGCACTGCTGCGTGGGCGCCTGCTCGGGCTCGCTGCCGCCGCACCAGCCGAAGAACAACTGGAACAGCACGATCAACATGGCTGCCATGGATTCCATGGCTGAATTCTAGGATCGCCGTCGATCTTGCGGAGCGGTCAGGGCCGTCATCCATCGCACCAGAAAGGCGGTTCGTCGCATCGCACAACCGTCTGTTTTATAAGATTGATTACCTACTGCGCGAGTACCCAGTCGATGACTGCGCCCTGGATCAGTTCCCCGACGCCATTCTGGACGCCCGGGTGGTTGACGAAGACCACGACGGCATAGTTCCTGCCGGATTCGCCCGTGACATAGCCGGCGATCGTGCTGACATTCCTGAGCGTGCCGGTCTTCATGCGGATGCGGCTCGGGTCGCTGACTTTCCCGAAACGCTTGCGCAAGGTGCCGTCCAGTCCTCCCAGCGACAGCGATGCAAGGAATTCGGGTGCGTAACGGCTTTTCCAGGCGCTGATCAGGAGCCGCGCCATGCCATCGCCGGAAATGCGCGCCTCGCGCGAGAGCCCCGAGCCGTTGCCGATGACGAGTTCAGGCAGATCAAACCCGCGGCTCACGAGCATCTCCTTGATCGATTCCTCTCCAGCGGCGGCTGTCGCCGGGGTCCCGCCGGTTTCTGCGGCCACGGTGAGCAGCAGCGTGCGCGCCATCACGTTGCTCGAGTACTTGTTCGTGACGCGCACGATTTCGGCCAGGGACTGCGATTCCTGCGTCAGCAGCAGCCGCGCTGCCGGCGGCGTCGGCGCGCGCAGCATCCCGCCGGCGAATTCGCCACCCTGCTGGCGCCACAGGGTCACGAACGTTCCGTAGGCATACTCCGCCGGCTGCATGATCGCGCGACGATAAGTCTGCGGCGCACAGCTCGCCGACATCTGGCCCGTCACGATGACACGCTCCGGCGAGTCATCGGGACTTGCGATGGTGATGCGGCGATTGCGGCCGGCGCAGCGGCCGGCAGTGAGCACTGCGCGATTCTCCACGGCCAGTCCGTATGGATATGGCTGGATCAGGACCTCGACCCGCTCGCCGTCATCGGCGGGTCGCACCACGAAATCCGCCGACTGCCAGTTGACCAGCAAGGCGTCGGGCAGGACGTTGTAGGTCCGCCATGCTTTGCCGTCAAAATCCTCCGGGCGTTCATCGAGCGCAGCGAACCGGGTCTGGTCGATGACAATATCGCCGTCGATGACACGCAAGCCGGTCTGGCGCAGATCGACGACGAGCCGCCACCAGCGCTCGATGGTCAGCAGCGGATCGCCGTCGCCCTGAAGATACAGATTGCCCTTCAGGACGCCCTTCACCACGGGCGCGTCGGACCAGACGCGCGTTTTCCAGGCATAGGCAGGCCCCAGCATTTCGAGCGCCGCCCAGGTCGGCACCAGCTTCATCGTCGAAGCCGGCGGGCGCGGCATCGTGGCATTGAGCTCGACGAGGCTTTCGCCGTTCGTGACGTCCCGCACCACCACCGTGACCGCCGAGTCCGGTACCAATTGCTGATTCAGCACGGCGCGGGGACGCTCGGGAAGGCTGTCGGCATGCAGGCCCTGGACGGCGAGCGCCAGTAGCAGAAACAAGCTCGGGGAAAGACGGGACATTTGGTGCAATACTAATGCGCATGATCGCAACTTGCAGGCACTGGCACAGTCAGAGCGCATCATCGGTTGACATTTCCGGGGACTCCATGAAGAGACTCAGTCGATACCTGTGGCCGATCGCGTTATTCGTGATGCTGGCGGCATGCAGCGGCGCAGAGCTGCCCGCCACGCAGCTTTCCGGGACACCGGCGCCGGCGATACCGGATGCCGCGTCGGAAGCCGCGCCTCCGCCGGTGATCGTCACCGGCCTGCCGGATTTCAGCGCCCTCGTTGCAGCCCATGGCAAGGCTGTCGTCAATGTGACGACTGTCGTGCAGCGCGAGGTCCGCGACGAAGGATCGCCGGGGCTGTCACCAGATGATCCGTTTTTCGATTTCTTCCGGCGCTTTGGTTTCGGGGGGCCGCACGGCCAGCCGCCACCGCTGGCGCATGGCGGAGGATCCGGGTTCCTGGTCAGCGCCGATGGTTACATCCTGACCAACGCCCATGTGGTGGACCGGGCGCGCGAGGTGACCGTACGCATGACCGACCGCCGCGAATATCGCGCGAAAGTGGTCGGTGTGGACAGTCGCACGGATGTCGCCGTGCTCAAGATCGACGCCGACAAGCTGCCATTCGTTCGTATCGGCAATCCGGCGTCCCTCAAGGCGGGCCAGTGGGTCGTCGCGATCGGCTCCCCGTTTGGATTCGAGAATACGGTGACCGCCGGCATCATCAGCGCGACGGCGCGATCCCTGCCGGGCGATGCCTACACCCAGTACATCCAGACGGATGCCGCCGTGAATCCCGGCAACTCCGGCGGGCCGCTGTTCAACCTGCAGGGCGAGGTGGTCGGAATGAATTCGCAGATCTACAGTCGCACGGGCGGCTATCAGGGCGTGTCATTTGCGATTCCTATCGATGTCTCGATGCATGTGCGGAACCAGCTGGTCGCCACCGGAAGGGTTCAGCGCGGGCGCATCGGCGTAACCATCCAGGAGGTCAACCAGGCGTTGGCCGATTCTTTCCGGCTGCCGCGTCCGTATGGAGCCCTGGTCAGCCAGGTCGAGGACGGCGGGCCGGCGGACAAGGCCGGGCTCAAGGCGGGTGACGTGATCCTCGCGGTCGATGGCCATGTCGTCGAGCGCTCCGGCGAATTGCCGGCCGTCATCGCGGGCATCAAGCCGGGCACGAAGGCCACGGTCGAGATCTGGCGCAACAAGGCCAGGCGCAAGGTCGAAATCAAGGTCGGCGAGCTCGAGGACGATCCGGCGGTGGCATCACGGTTGCCGACCGGCAATTCCGACGCCGGCAAGCTCGGTCTCGCGGTGCGGCCGCTGTCGGGTGGCGAGCGACAGCAGTTGCGCACGGAAGGGCGCCTGGTCGTCGAGCAGTCCGGCGGCCCGGCTGCCGAGGCCGGGGTCGAGCCCGGCGATGTCCTGCTCGCCGTCAATGGCGCGCCGGTCACTTCAGTCGGCGAATTCCGCAACTCGGTGACACAGTCCGGCGGCACCGTTGCGCTCCTGATCCAGCGCGGCAACGCCCGGCACTACATTCCCGTGAGAGTGGGAACGTGATGTTGCGCCGGGCAGCGATGGGCCTGTTCCTGCTTGGCGCATCGACCGGGATTCAGGCGGCGGATCCGTCGCGCGCGCCGGGCACGACATTTCGCGATTGCGATACCTGCCCAGAAATGATTGTCATACCCGCCGGCAGTTTCGTCATGGGCGCGCCGGGCGAGGGCGAAACGCTGGTGATCCGCATACCGCAGGCATTTGCGCTGGGCCGCACTGAAGTGACGCGCGGCGAGTTCGCGCGTTTCATCACCGACACTGGTTACGAACCGCGGCCAGGCTGCCGCAGCTGGGATCCTGCGCTCTCGCGGTTCAATGACGACGCGCGCCGCGGCTGGCAGAATCCAACGACACCGGTCGAGCCGACGGACGATCATCCGGTCACCTGCGTGAGCTTTGCCGATGCGCGCGCCTATGCGGATTGGCTTGCGCACGAGACCGGCGAGCGTTACCGGCTGGCCTCCGAAGCCGAATGGGAATATGCCGCCCGTGGGGGCGCGACGACGCGATACCCATGGGGTGATGCGCCGGAAGACGGTTGCGAATTCGCAAATACCTATGACGTGACGGCGGATTCGGCCTATCGCCTCGGCTGGTCCCATGCGGGTTGCCGCGACGGTTTCCCAGACCTCGCGCAGGTCGGCCGTTTGCAGGCAAACGCCTTCAAGCTGCAGGACATGATTGGCAACGTCCAGGAATGGGTGCTCGATTGCGCAACCGGGAGCTATGTCGGCCGGCCGCGTGATGCGCGCGCATGGGAGTGGCTGGGAGGCTGCAAACGCCGCATACAGCGCGGTGGCAGCTGGTTGACGCCGCCCGATGCCAGCCGCAGCGCGCACCGTGCCGCCGTTTCCGAGGACGATCGCGCCGATGACGCCGGATTCCGTATCGCAAGGGATCTCGATCAGCGCGCGGCGCGCGCCGAGGACCGCTGATGCGCCGCCTTATCCCGATCGCCCTGATAGTGGTCGCGCGCCTGGCATCTGCGCAGCAGGCCGGACTGCCCGCGCTGCCCGCGCTGCCCGCGGCCGCGGACTGCCCGGCATGCCCGGAACTTGCCCTGGTGCCGCCTGGAAGGTCGCTGATGGGGTCGGCGCCCGACGCGCCTGAAATCGACGCGTCGACTGGTGAGTCTCCGACTGTCGCGATTGCCTTCACCCGGCCATTTCATGTTTCACGTCGCGAGATCACCGTCGGCGAGTTTCGCCGCTACGTCGAGGCGACCGGCGCGGAACCGGCGCCCGGCTGTCGCGTCTGGCTCGGCGGACAATGGGTTCTCGAGCGCGATCGCAGCTGGCGCGATCCGGGCTTCGCGCAGCCGCCGCAGGACGCCGAGCCCGTGGTCTGCGTCAACTGGGACGACGCGCGCGCCTATGCCGAATGGCTGTCAAAGGAGAGTGGCAAGCGCTACCGGTTGCCCTCGGAAGCAGAGTGGGAATACGTGGCGCGCGGCGGCACGTCATTCCCGCGCTTCTGGGGCGAGCGCGATTCGAGTGAAAGCGCGGTGTTGTCGCTCGCCTGTGATTTCGCGAATGTCTACGACTCGTCGGCCGTCGATGTCTATCGATTTCCCTGGCCGAATGCGCGCTGCAGCGACCGCGTGGCCGCGTTGGCGCCCGCCGGGCAGTACAAGCCGAATGCCTTCGGCGCATTCGACATCATCGGCAATGCGCGTGAGTGGGTCATGGACTGCTACACAGCGAGCTACGCCGGGCGGCCCGAAGACGCGCGCGCCTGGACCTGGCAAGGCGGTTGCGAAATGAAAGGCGTGCGCGGCGGATCCTGGGCGAGCAGGCCGCGCGACGCCCGCGCTGCCGCGCGTGATGCCGCCCCGACTGCGCTCCGGCAATCCGACCTCGGTTTCCGCGTGGTCCGTGATTACGACTGACGGCGCCGATTCGCATCGCCGGCGGTGTCACTACTTGTGGGTCAGCCCGGGCCATGGGGCGCAAGCCTGTCATCGGCTAGAATGCCGGCCCCCGACGCGATAACGTGCCGGGCCTCGACCGAGGAATCGTCTGTGAGCGAAGCCGTGAAACGGGATGTCATCAGCACTGAGTGCGTGATCATCGGCGCTGGTCCGGTGGGCCTGTTCGCGGTTTTCGAGCTCGGACTGCTCGGCATGAAGTGCCAGGTCGTGGACACGCTGGCGCATCCGGGCGGGCAATGCACAGAGCTCTATCCGGACAAGCCGATCTACGACATTCCGGCGCTGCCGGTCTGCGGTGCGCAGGAACTCGTCGAGCGGCTACTTGAGCAGATCAAGCCATTTGATGCGGG
This sequence comes from Steroidobacteraceae bacterium, assembly GCA_032127975.1. Classification (GTDB taxonomy): domain Bacteria; phylum Pseudomonadota; class Gammaproteobacteria; order Steroidobacterales; family Steroidobacteraceae; genus SCUD01. Next base: position 44,988 of record JAQBHG010000005.1, on the reverse strand, counting down.
TCTGCACCTGGGCCAGGAAGTCGCGGAGCTCGGGCGACGCGCCGACGGACGATTCGACATCACGACCAGTTCCGGTACGCGCTTCGACGCGGGCGCCGTGATCATCGCGGCCGGGCTCGGGTCATTCCAGCCGCGCAGACTGATGGTACCGGAGGCGGAGCGCTTCGAAGGCAGGCAGATCCACTATCACGTGCGCAACGCCACTGATTTCCACGGTTGCGACCTGTTGATCGCGGGCGGCGGCGACAGCGCGCTCGACTGGACACTGGAATTCTGCGGCAAGGCCCGCTCGCTGACGCTGGTTCACCGGCGTGCCGAGTTTCGCGCGCAGCCCGCAAGCGTCACCCGCATGCAGGAACTCGCGGCGGCCGGCCGGCTGAGGCTTGTGGAGGGCACAATCGGTGCGCTTGCCATCGACGGCGAGCGCCTGGTCGGCGCCAGCGTGACGGGCAAGGACAAGAAGGTGACCGAAATCGCCTGCGAGCAGCTGCTGGCATTCTTCGGCCTGCATCCGAAACTCGGCCCGGTCGCGAACTGGGGCCTGGCACTCGAAAAGAAATCGATCAGCGTCGACACGGAGAAATTCCAGACCAGCGAGCCCGGCATCTTCGCGATCGGGGACATCAACACCTATCCGGGCAAGAAGAAACTGATCCTGTCGGGATTCCACGAGGCAGCGCTCGCGTCATTCGGCGTCCAGCATCATGTCTATCCGGAGAAGCGCCAGTTCCTGCAGTACACGACGACAAGCCCGATCATGCGGCAGCGACTGGGCGTCGCGCCGCCGGACTGAAAACGCACCGGCATGGACAAGCGCCTCTCCGACCTCTTGGGCCTGCTCGACCTCGAGCGCCTGGAAGACAATCTTTTCCGCGGCCAGAGTCACGACGTCGGTGCGCCGCAGGTTTTCGGCGGCCAGGTTCTGGGCCAGGCTCTGGTTGCGGCATCGCGGACCGTGGACGGGCGCCTGGTGCATTCCCTGCACGCCTACTTCCTGAGGCGCGGCGATCTCAACGCTCCGATCGTTTTCGAGGTGGATCGCAGCCGCGATGGCGGCAGCTTCACCAGCCGGCGTGTCGTCGCTATCCAGCATGGGCAGCCGATCCTGACGATGTCGGCGTCATTCCAGATCCGCGAGCCGGGCCTGGACCATCAGGCGCCGATGCCGGAAGCGCCGCCGCCCGAGGAGTTGCGCGATCTCGGCGACATCAATGCAGAGATCCTGGAGCAGGTACCGGAGAAAGTGCGCAGCTTTTTCCAGCGCCAGCGGCCCTTCGAATTCCGGCCCGTGAACCCTCCGAACTACATCAAGCCGATCAAGTCGGCCGCCACCAAGCAGGTCTGGTTTCGGATGCTTGACCGACTGCCGGATGACCAGCCACTGCATCGCTGCCTGCTGGCCTACGTGTCTGATTACCACTTGCTCGAAACCGCAACGCTGCCGCACGGAATTTCGTTCCTGCAATTGCAGATGGCGAGCATCGACCACGCGATCTGGTTTCACCGCGACGTGCGCGTGGATGAGTGGCTGCTTTATGTGATCGACAGCCCGAGTGCATCCAGTGCGCGCGGCTTCGGGCGCGGCACGATCTACTCCCGCGACGGCACGCTGGTCGCGAGCGTCGCGCAGGAGGGGCTCATCCGCGAGCACAGCAAATGGACCAGCCCTGCGGGCAACCAGAAATGACCCGGCCGCGTCAGCGGCAGGTCTTCATGGGGCAACCTTGAGCTACCGGGCTTGGCCCGGATCGAGCACCTTGCCGGGATTCATGATCCCGAGCGGATCGATCACCCTCTTGATGCTGTGCATCAGGGCGAGGGCCACCGGGTCTTCATAGCGCTGGAGCTCCGCGACCTTCAATTGCCCGATGCCGTGCTCGGCGCTGATGCTGCCGCCGTAAGCGGCGACCAGGTCGTGTACCGCGCGCTGCACCTGGCCCGATGCTGCCGGCAATGCATCGCCTGCGCCGCCGACGGTCAGGTTGAAGTGCAGATTTCCGTCGCCCAGGTGCCCGTAGGCGACCAGTCGCGCATCCGGAATGATCCGCGCGAGCAGCGCGCCGCCTTCCTCGATGAATTGCGGCAGGCGCTGCGGCTCGACCGATATGTCGTGCTTCAGGCCTGCGCCTTCATGACGCTGCGCTTCGGGGATCGTCTCGCGCAGCCGCCAGAAGGCCTCACGTTGGGCATCGGAAGTGGCTGACACGGCATCGATCGCGCGACCCCCTGCAATCGTATCCGCAAGCGCAGATTCGAATCGACCGGCCAGGTCCGAGTCCGCCTGCGGCAGGGAGATTTCCGCCAGCACGTACCATGGATGCGCTGCGCCGAATGGATCGCGGGTTCCTTCGATGTGGCGGCAAACAAACTCGACTGCGATGCGCGGCATGATCTCGAAGGTCGTGACCGCCGTGCCGAGCCGATCCTTGAGTTCAGCCAGCAGAGCGAGTGCGGCGGCCGGCGATGCCAGTGCGATCATTGCGGTCGCCGTGCCTGCCGGTCGCGGGAACAGCTTGACGCAGGCGGCCGTCACGATGCCGAGCGTCCCCTCGGCGCCGATGAACAACTGCTTGACGTCATAGCCTGTGTTGTCCTTGCGCAGCGCCCGCAGCTGGTCGAGTACGCGGCCGTCGGGCAGCACCACTTCGAGGCCCAGCACGAGCTCGCGCATCACGCCGTAACGCAGCACCGCCGTTCCGCCGGCATTCGTCGAAATGACACCGCCCAGCGTGCAGGAGCCCTCCGATCCCAGTGACATTGGCAGCAGGCGGCCGGCCGATGCCGCCGCTTGCTGGAGGGTATCGAGCACGCAGCCGGCATCCGCGGTCATCGAGTCGTTCAATGCGTCCAGCGAACGGATGCGGTGCATCCGGCGCAGCGACAGGACAATCTCAGTGTTGCCCGCGCGCGGTGTCGCGCCGCCGCAGTAACTCGTATTGCCGCCCTGGGGCACGATGCCAATCTGCTGTTGCGCGCAATAGCGCACCAGCCTGGCCACCTGCTCGGTCGAACCCGGCAATGCGACCAACGGCGTCTGGCCGCGATGAATACCGCGAAAATCGACTTCAAATGGCGCCCGGTCCTGGCCGGACTCGAGGTAGGCCTGCGGCCCGAGCAGGTCCTTGATGGCCTGCACGCAGGAGGAGGGAATCGCCTTCGCCGCGGGATTCAATGCTGGCACCGCGTCAGGCCAGTGGCGCGGCGCGAAGTGCCGCGATGCGCTCATCCAGCGGCGGGTGGCTCATGAAGAGCTTCCTGAAACCCTGGCCCATGCCGCCGGCTATGCCGAACGCCGCCAGGCGATCCGGGAGTGCGGCCGGATGACTGCGCTTGAGCGCTTCGAGTGCACCGATCATGTTGTCACGGCCCGCAAGGCGGGCGCCTCCGGAGTCGGCGCGGAATTCGCGGCGCCGCGAGAACCACATGACGATCATTGTCGCAAGGAAAGCGAGCACCAGCTCGGCAATGATCGTCGTGATCCAGAATGCCGGACCATGGCCGCGTTCGTTGCGGAATACGACCTTGTCCACGACATTGCCGATGAGGCGCGACGCGACGAACACAAACGTGTTCACCACGCCCTGGATCAGCGTCAGCGTGACCATGTCACCATTCGCGACGTGGCTGATTTCGTGGCCGAGAACTGCCTCGACTTCCCTGCGGTTCATCCGGTTCATCAGGCCGGTGCTGACCGCGACTAGCGCGCTGTTGCGCCTCGCGCCGGTTGCAAAGGCATTCGGTTCCGGCGAATCGAAGTAACCGACTTCCGGCATGCCGATGCCGGCCAGTTGCGCCTGCCGGCGTACGGTTTCGAGCAGCCAGGTTTCGGGCTCGTCGCGTGGCTGCCCGATGACCTGCACGCCCATCATTTTCCTTGCCATCCACTTCGAGATTGCAAGCGACAGGAATGCCCCGCCGAATCCGAGCAGCGCGCCGAATACGAGCAGCGAATTGAAGTTGATGCCCTGCTGATTCAGCCAGGGCTCGAATCCGAGCAGTCGCAGCGTGATGCTCGCGACAATCAGGATTGCGAAATTGGTGAGCACGAAGAGCAGGATTCTTTTCATGATTGGTCCAGATGGATGCGCTTCCAGCCCGATTCAAGTGCCGTCCAGGGACCCTTCCCAGTTTCCATGAAATCTGCTGCCGCGGTTCCGCGAAAAGCCCACTCGAATCAGGCAGTTCCCTGCATTGGCGGATGGCTACTCGATGATCACCTTGCGCGGCTTCTTCGCTTTCTGCTCGAGCACGGCTGCGAGGCGCTCATCGGTCAGTTTCTCCAGCGTCATCACCCGGCAATCTTCCATTCGCCCGAACTGGCGGTAGGCGATGCTGTCGCGCCCGTATCCGCAGATCTGCCCGTTGCCGTCGCCGTCGACCGCGGCCAGGTTGTCCTGATGCAACAGGTCAAAGCATCCAGGCGTGACACTCGCGAGATAGGCGTTCTTGTTGCCCACGTCGTCATAAAGAATGACATGGCTGTCGTCCAGGGCCTTGAAACCACCTATCGACGACTGGAATACGCAGGCGTCGGTCCTCGCGGTTCGCGGACCCTCTTCCGGTGGAGGTGTCGCCGCGCAGGCTGAAAGGAGGGCAAGCGGGACGGTCAGCAGCGGGAGTCTCATGAGCATCCTCCAGTTGGTTGATGCCCGTTGGACCGGCAGGATCAAGGCGGGTTCCGGCGTGCGCGTTCAGTAGTCGTCGCGATTGCCGTAAGCCTCATCGTCGTCGTCATCCTCATCGTCGTCGTCATCCTCATCGTCGTCGTCTTCGTCGTCAAGGTCCTCATCATCCTCATCGTCGTCCTCGGACCCGGACCAGCCCTCGGGCTCATCAGTCAGATCGAGATCCAGCTCCTGCCAGGTCTCGTAGTCAATCTCCTCGACGTCTCCATCCTCGTATTGCAACTCGATCAGTTCCGAATCCTCGTCAATCGAAAGGACCTGAAAGACCTCTTCGTCCTCGAGGCTTTCGTACCACTGGCCAGGAACCGGGTTGTGATCGCGGCCCATCAAGCATCCTCGTTGCTGCCCACACGGTGGAGATACGCTGAAATCGACCCGATATTACGGGGGCGGGCCAATCCGAAGCAACGCCGGGGGCGTCCGGAACAGGTTTCCGCTTGAGTTGACGGCAGGAGACCCCATTCAGGTACTCGTCACCGCACCATTGCTTGGAGGGATCAAGATGACACTGATTCGCTGGGAACCGTTCAGGGAACTGGACGACTTCTTTACACGCCTCGACCCTTGTCTCGGACGTCTGTCGGCAGGCCGGCCGGCCACCGTGGAACCCCCTCAGCAGGCCGAAGCGGTTGCCTGGGCGCCCGCTGCCAATATTTCCGAGACCGGCGCCGAGTACCTGATCAAGGCGGAACTGCCGGAAGTGAGCAAGGAAGACGTGAAAGTCACTGTGGATGACGGCGTGATCACGATCAGCGGGGAACGCCGCAACGAACTCGAACACAAGGACGAGAAGCTGCATCGTATTGAGAGCTTCTATGGCAGCTTTTCACGCAGTTTCCGCCTGCCGGATGACGTTGACGTCAGCGGGATCCAGGCCGAGAGCAAGAACGGCATCCTGAAGGTCCGCGTGCCGAAGCAGCCCGCTGCGCGCCCAAGAACGGTCGAAGTACAGGTAAACTGAAGGGACCCCGGCGGCGGCGCCACGAGTGCCGTCGCCGACTGGCCGGTGCCAGGAGGTCCTATGACGACGGAGTTGGAAGAGATCCGGAGAAAGCTGCTGGCACACAAGCAGGAGCTGCTGACGCGCGCCGCCAAGGTGCGCGCCGATATCACCCGTTCATCCGGCCCGCTGGACAAGGACTTCGCCGAGCAGGTCGTCCAGATGGAGAATGACGCTGTGCTCGCCGGGATCGGCGAGGCGACCAAGCAGGAGCTCGCACAGATAAACCGCGCGCTCGCGCAACTCGACCAGGGCACCTACGGCCATTGCAGTTCCTGCGGCCAGCCGATCGATGCGCGCCGCTTGCAGGCACTGCCGTATTCCGACCTCTGCATCGCCTGCGCCGAAGCTGTCGGCTGATCCCAGCCAGCCAGGCGCACCGGCATGCCCCAGTACAAGGTACCCCTGCGTGAATTCCGATTCGTGCTGCACGAAGTGCTGCGCGCGGAGCAGCACTACCGCGAACTCGGTCGCGACGACGTCAATGCCGAGTTGATCGACAGTGTGCTCGACGAATGCGCGCGATTCGCGGAAGACGTCGTGGCGCCCACCAATGAAACCGGCGACCGGATTGGCGTACGCCGCACCGATAATGGACGTGTCGTGACGCCGCCGGGCTTCATCGAGGCCTACAGGCAGTTCGTCAACGACGGCTGGGCCGCACTTTGCGGAGCGACGGAATATGGCGGTCAGGGCCTGCCCGAGAGTTTCGGTGGTCCGGTCGGCGAGATGCTCGTGTCGGCCAACATGTCGTGGAAGCTGTACAGCGGCCTGACCGACAGCGCCGTGCTGTGCGTTGAAAAGCACGCCAGCGAGGAGCTGCGCCGGCTGTACCTGCCGAAGATGATCCGCGGCGTCTGGAGCGGCACGATGTGCCTGACCGAATCCCATGCCGGCACTGACCTCGGCATCATGCGCACGCGCGCCGAGCCGGACGAGCAGGGCTCCTACCGCGTCAGCGGAACCAAGATCTTCATCACCAGCGGCGAGCACGACCTGGTCGAGAACATCGTACACATGGTGCTCGCGAAATTACCCGATGCACCGGCAGGTTCGCGTGGCATCAGCCTGTTCCTCGTTCCCAAGTTCGTGCCGGACGCAGATGGCAATCCCGGCGCTGCCAATGGCGTCAGTTGTGCGAGCCTCGAGCACAAGCTCGGCATACATGCATCCGCAACCTGCGTGATGAACTTCGAGAATTCGCGTGGCTGGCTGATCGGCGAAGTGAATGGCGGGCTCCAGTGCATGTTCACGATGATGAACCATGCGCGGCTCTGGGTCGGTCTGCAGGGGCTCGCGCAATGCGAGCGCGCCTACCAGGTCGCGCTCGCCTACGCGCGCGAACGCCGGCAGGGGCGTAACTCGGGCGGTAGCGGCGCCCCCGGGGCGGATCCGATCATCGGTCACCCCGACGTACGCCGCATGCTGCTGACGCAGAAGGCTTTGATCGAGGGCGGGCGCGTGCTGACCTACCTCGCCGGAGTGCAGATGGACAAGGCGCTGCACCATCCCGACGCGGCTGCGCGCAGGCATGCCGACGGCCTGCTCGCGATCCTGACTCCGGTCGTCAAGGGTTTCGTGACTGACATGTCGCTCGAGTGCACGAACCTTGCGATCCAGGTCCACGGTGGCCACGGCTACGTGCGCGAGACCGGCGTCGAACAATACGCTCGCGACGCGCGAATAACCGCGATCTACGAAGGCACGAATGGCATCCAGGCACTGGACCTGCTGGGTCGCAAGGTGCTGGGCTCGGGTGGCGAGCTGGCGCGCCTGCTTGGGGGCGAAATCGGCAGTTTCTGCGAGCGTCATGCGCGCTCGGAGGAACTCGCGGAATTCGTGACGCGCCTGACGGGCCTGCTGAAGGAGTGGAGCGAAGCAACGGAGGCTGTCGCGGCGCGCGCTGCCCGCGATCCCGATGAGATGGGCGCTGCGGCAATGGATTACCTGCAGTTCACGGGCTACCTGTGCCTTGCATGGTGCTGGGCCAGGAGTGCGGCGGTGTCGATTGCAGCGCTGCACAAAGGCAGTGCCGACGCGGATTTCTACCGGGCAAAGCTTTCGACTGCGCGATTCTATTTCGCGCGCCTGTTGCCGCGGGCCGAGGTGCACCTCGACGCGCTCAGCGCCGGTTCAAAAACCCTGATGGACCTTCCCGAAGGGCAATTCGTCTTCTGAGCCCGCGTCAGTCCTGGCGGGCGAGCCCGCCGCGCAGCGACCAGACATTGCCGCGCCCGACTGCGCGCAGATGCTCGGCTGCCGCGCGACTGCGAATGCCGTGCGCGCAGACCAGCAGGTAACGCAGTCGCGGGTCGAGCGCCATTGCATGGTCCAGCAGGCCGGGAAGGGGAATTGCGTCATGCTCGCCGAGCGGTAATGGCGCGAGCGCGCATTCGTCAGGATTGCGGATGTCGATGATGCGATAACCGCGGGCCGCCGCCTCGGCCAGCGGCAGCAAGACCTCGAGCTCCTGCTCGGGCGTCGTCGCTGCGGGCGGCCTGACCCGCGTGCAACGATCCTGGCATTCGCGGGCGCGCGGCGCGCTGATCCGGCGCTGACCGGAGTCCAGCAGGTCAACCAGCAACACTTCGTCCCGCAGCTGGCCCGGCAGGTCGAGCAGCAGCTTGAGGACTTCCATCGCCTGCAGGCTGCCGAGAACGGCCGGCACTGGTCCGAGCACGCCGCTCTGTGCACAATTGCCGACCAGCCCGTCGCGCGTGGCCTCAGGCCACTGGCAGCGCAGGCAGGAACCACGGGCATCGGCGCGCACGACCTGCAGCTGCCCCTCATATTGATACACGCTCGCGAGCACTGCAGGACGGCCGGCCAGGACCGCCGCATCATTGACGAGGAACTTGGTGGCAAAGTTATCGCTGCAGTCGACGACGATGTCGGCCTGCGCGACCAGCTCGCCGGCATTTTCGGCGTTCAGCCGGACCGGAATCGGCAACAATCGGATGGTCGGGTTGTACGACGCCAGCCGTGCCGCCGCGACTTCCGCCTTCGGACGTCCGACGTCGTTTGGGTTGTAAAGCGGCTGCCGATGAAGATTTGCTGGGTCGACGACGTCATCATCGACGATGAATAATTTCCCGACGCCTGCGCCGGCGAGCCCGGTCAGTACCGCACAGCCGAGGCCGCCGGCCCCGATGATCATCACCGACGACTGCGCGAGGCGATGCTGCCCGGCCTCGCCGATCTCTGGCAATGCCACCTGACGGGAATAGTCGAAATCGGGTGCGATGGCCGCCTCGGCGCAATTGGTGCAATTGACCCAGCCGCTGTCGCCGTCGGCGTAATGCTCCTTCTTCCAGATCGGCAGGCGATGCTTGATCTCGTCGATGATCTGCCGGCAGGCGGCAAACGCCTCGGCACGGTGCGCAGCCGCGACCCCTATCCATACCGCCATCTCGCCGACCGCAAGCGCACCCAGCCGGTGCACGCAGCGCGCGCGCAGGGCGCCGCGGCGCCGCAGGGCGTCGGCGACGATCCTTTCGCCTTCAGCCTGCGCGAGTTCCTCGAATGCCTCGTATTCCAGCCGGCTGACGCCGCGGCCTTCATTGTGGTCGCGAACCCAGCCCTCGAATGCGGTGAACCCTCCAGCCGCAGGATCGGCAAGCGTGGCCGCGAGCGCAACCGGATCGATGACGTCATGCGTGAATTCGAAGGCCTTCATCCGCCGGCCACCGGTGGAATGAAAACGACCTCGTCGCCGTCGGAAAGGGGACTCGACCAGTCGCTGAACGACGCGTTGACCGCCACCTTCAGCTGGGTCTGCGACAGGCGGAAACCGTGCCGCGCCGCAAGCTCCGCATAAAGATCACCCGGCGTGCCTGCGGCGGTCTCCACGGTCTCCGACTGGCGACCTGCCTGCTCGCGCAAGAGCGCGTAATAGCGCAGGTGAACGCGGGCCATCAGGCGGACTCCTGTGCGGCGAGTGCCCGGCGCGCGGCGACGAGATCCTCCGGCGTATTGGCATTGGCGAGCGCCATGGGGCTCGCGGGCCGCAGCAGGGCGACATCGTGTCCGATCAGGAATTTCCGCGGGCAGAAAACACTGCTCGCCACGAAGCGGAGGATGGCGTCGCGGCTGGCCGGCTCATAAATTGCGCACAGCGGTTCCGGCAGGCCGTCACTCGAGCTCTGGAACGCGGTCGCAAGCCTGCCGGTGTCCCGTCCCGCCAGCAATTGCACCAGCGTCGTTGCGTCCAGCAGCGGCAGGTCGCAGGCGACGACCAGCCAGGCTGCCTGCGGGTGCGCGGCCTGCGCGGCGATGATGCCTGCTATCGGGCCGCTGGCCTCGGGGCCATCGACGATCTGCGGGAATCCGGCGCGCAGCGGATCGTCGCGCTGGTCTGCACGCACCGACACCCACACCTGCGAGACGAATGGTGCCAGCAGTTCGAATGCCTGTTTGAGCTGCGGGCGCTGGCGATATGCCAATGCCGCCTTGTCCTCGCGCATCCTGCTCGAATATCCGCCGGCGAGCACCAGACCGTTCAATGCGCTCATGATCCGGCGCCCGCGCGGTAGTCACTCTTGCCGCCGCTCTTGCTGAGGAGACGCGTCTCTTCGATGACGATGTCGTGTGACAGTGCCTTGCACATGTCGTAGACCGTCAATGCGGCGATCGTTGCGCCGGTCAGGGCCTCCATCTCGACGCCGGTGCGATGGTGGACGGCGGTCGTGCAGCGGATTTCAAGGCAGTCGGCGTCCGCATCGATCGTGATCTCGCAACGCTCGAGTCCGAGCGGGTGGCAGAACGGGATCAGTTCGTGGGTGCGCTTCGCCGCCATCGTGCCGGCGACGATTGCCGTGCTGAACACCGGGCCCTTCGGGCTTTCAAATCCTGAAGCCTTCAGCGTCTCGAAGACCGCGGTGGGAAATCGCAGGCGGGTGACGGCTGTCGCGATGCGCAACGACTCGTGCTTGGCCGTCACGTCAACCATCGACGGACCGCCGGCGTCATCCACGTGGCTCAGTACCGGTTTTCTGTCATCCGCCAATGTAGTGCATCTCGATCTTGCGCAGGGGTCGCTCGACTGCCGGCAGGCGGCGCAACTCACTGTAGCGATCATCGCGCTGGCGCCAGCTTCCGCGGATGCGCTCCAGCAGGGCATCATCGCCCGCGCCTTCGCGCAGCAGCGCGCGCAGTTCAGTGCCCTGCGTTGCAAACAGGCAGGTGTAGAACACGCCGTCCGAGGACAGCCGTGCGCGCGTGCAATCACCGCAGAACGGCTGGCTCACCGATGATATGAATCCTATCTCGCCGGCGCCGTCCGCGTACGCATAGCGCTCGGCGACTTCGCCGCGATAGCTGCCCGCAACCGGCAGCAGCGGATACACGGCCGCGATCGAGTCGCGCAGCTGCCGCGAGGGCACGACCCGACCCGGGTCCCAGTCATTCCGGTTGCCGACATCCATGTACTCGATGAAGCGCGGGATTACGCCCGTGCCGCGAAAGTGACGTGCCAGATCCAGTACCTGGCTGTCGTTGATGCCGCGCTGGATCACCGCGTTGACCTTGACGGGTGCGAGACCCGCCTCGACCGCTGCACGAATGCCGTCCTGAACGCGTTCGAGACCGTCAAAGCCGCCGCTCATGCGCCGGAAGGTCTCGGGGTCCAGCGTGTCCAGGCTCACTGTCACTCGCTTGAGGCCGTTCGCCGCGAGTTCGGCCGCGTGTTGGGCGAGCAGCACGCCATTGGTGGTCAGTGCAAGATCATCCACGCCGTCGATCGACGACAACTCGCCGACCAGGTCCGCCAGTCCGGAACGAAGCAGCGGCTCACCGCCTGTCAGACGCAGCTTGCGTACGCCAACCGCGACGAAGAGCCGCGCGAGGCGCGAGATCTCTTCGAATGTCAGTCGTTGGCTCGTGGACAGGAAACGATAGCGGTCGTCAAAGGTCTCGCGCGGCATGCAATAGGGGCAGCGGAAGTTGCAGCGGTCCATGACCGAGATTCGCAGGTCCGAGATCGGTCGCGCGCGCGTGTCGGTCACCGCCTTCGGGGCGGAGAGAGCGACCAGCCTGCCGGGCTCATTGTCGTGCATGGACTACCAACCGTAGAAGGGGACGACCAGACCGGCCGGGTGGGTCGCAGGCCCCTGGGGCAGCTCGACGAATCCGTCCGTGCCGGCAAGCGAAATGAAGTCGCCCGATCCGCCGGTCGGCCTTGGCACGGCAAGCGTTCGCCCATCCGAATCGTACTCCAGCAGGGCTGGCAGGAAACAGGTCAGCGGGGCGCGAAACTCGAATGCCCTGGCCAGGGCTACGGTCCGCCGTGGCGGGGCCCGGGCTCCGGCCGCTGCCGAGAGCGCCGGTATGACATAGCGTGCGAGGCAGACCAGCACTGACACCGGATTCCCGGGCAAGGCAAAGACCATGACACCCCGGTCGTTCACGCCGAACCAGAGTGGCCGGCCCGGGCGCTGCGACACCTGGTGGAAAACGCAGCGTACGCCGATTTCGCCCAGCACCTCGGGCACGTGGTCGTGGCGACCCGCGGAAACCCCGCCGCTCAACACGAGGACGTCATGGCTGGCGATTGCCACGCTCAGACGCTCGACCAGCAGGGAGCGCCGATCCGGCAGATGAAGGTCGGTCGTGGGCGGATAACCCGCCAGCCGCAATGCCGCGGCGAGGCCATAGGAATTCGAGCGGCGTACCTGGTGATCGAGTACCGGCACGCCCGGCTCGACGAGTTCATCGCCGGTGGACACCACGGCGATGCGCGGTAGGCGCGAGACACTGAGCATCGGCTGCCCGGCCGAGGCGGCGATTGCGAGCTCCGGCCCGCCGAGGCGCGTCCCCGACGCGAGCAAGCGGTCTCCGGCGTGCGCATCGGCAGAGCGCCGGTGAACGTGCATCCAGGTATCCGGCACATGGGCCGCCTCGATGGTCGCGATGCCGGCCGCGACATGGATGCGCTCGACGGGAACGACGGTGTCGCAACCGACGGGCAGCGACGCGCCAGTCATGACCTCGATGCAATCGGCCGGAGAATCGAGTGAAACAGGGGGATGGCCCGCAGCCTGCATGGCCGCGACCCGGAATTCACGCCGGCCACCGCGAAAAGCGGCAATTGCGATCGCGATACCGTCCATCGCCACGCGGTCGAATGGCGGCGCATCGCGCTCTGCATGGACGTCCTGGCGCAGGATCCGGCCCGCGCAGGCCGGTAGCGACAGCAGCTCTTCAGGGAACTGCGTGAGGCGGGCGGCTATCGCCGAATCAGCCTCGGCGGGGTTCAGCATCAGGCTGCGCGATCAATCTTTCTTGTCGCGGTTCTTGTAGATACGCAACTGCTCGTTGAACAGGTCGGCGACCGACTGTACTTCGTCAACAGCCGCATTGTTCTTCTTGGCCTGCATGGCACGCAGTTCGAGCAGGCGGGCCTGGTCGAACTGACCGCTCTGCTCGTAAGACATCATTTCCATGTCGAGGCAGGCGTTGTACGCAGTGACGTCCTCGTTGAACTGCGAAACCGCCTGGTGCGCGGCCACCATTTCCTCGTCAGTCGCGGTCTTGCCGTCCGGTACGTGCTCGGGGGCCCGCGGATAAATGCAGGTCGCCTGTGCGCTTGCTGCCGTCAGGCAGGCAAGCAGGGCGGCGCTGGCAATCGTCTTCCTCATCATGACTCGGTCTCCGTGGCGTACGGCGATTCTAACCTACCCGACAATGACCATCGCGCCGGCCGGCCAGTTCCATTGCCGGGCTGCAATTCACGGGCCGATCGGCACGCGCGCGCTGGTCTTGAGGGTCTCGAGCACGAGGCTCGAGCGGACGTCGCGCACGCCGGAAAGCTTCAGCAAGTGGTGCAGCGTGAATTGCCCGAGGGCGTCGAGATCTGGCACCACGACCTGCAGCAGGAAGTCCATTTCGCCGGTCATCGCATGCGCTGCAACGACTTCGGGGCGTTCCTCGAGCGTGCGCCGGAATCGCTCGATGACATCGTCCGTGTGGCGTTCGAGCTTGATCTGGATATACGCCGCAACATTCTGGCCGACGCGTTTCGGATCAAGGATGGCGGCGTATCCGCGGATGATGCCGGCCTGTTCCATGCGCCGGACGCGCCGGGTGCAGGGAGTCGGCGAGAGACCCACGCGTTCGGCGAGTTCGATGTGGCTGAGGCGGCCGTCTCGTTGCAGCTGCTCGAGAATCCTGACATCCGTGCGGTCCAGCGTGCTCATGGAGTGATATTCTCCTTGTACTGTAAGTACGGTGGTGATTATCCCTAATAATATCGCTATATGGCAAGAAAAGAGCCAAAAACACCCTGGAAGCATGGGTACGATGATGCGGGCCGTGTGGGGTCCAGAGGTATCCGCAATGCCAGTGAGCGCACGCACACCCCTGCAGACCGCTTCCGGCCCGACCGTCGACTGGCGTCGCGTGCTGCGCACGGTGTTCTTGTCGCGGGCCCTGGACCGGCTCGAGGAAACCAGGCTGGTCCCGGAGCGCAAGGTGCTCTACCAGTTCTCGGCGCGCGGACATGACGTCACCCAGTCGCTGCTGGGCCTCCAGCTGAGCGGTGTGCGCGACGCGGTCGCGCCGTATTACCGGTCGCGGCCACTCGCGCTCGCGCTGGGTCTTTCCGCCGAAGAAGCGCTCGCCTCCACGATGATGCGTGCCGAGGGCATGTCAGCCGGTCGCGACATCGGCGTTGTCATCAACCTGCCGAATCGCAAGGGACCCTGCATGTTGCCCGCCTGTGGCGGTGTCGGTACGCAGTACACGCCCGCGACCGGCTGGGCGCAGGCGCTCGCCTACCGCGTGCGGGTGCTGGGCGACAAGCAATGCGCCGGCAGCATCGCCGTGGTCCACGGCGGCGATGCGTCGACGGCAACCAACGGATTCTGGGCGTCGCTGAATATCGCGACGACAGAGCGCTTGCCGCTCCTGTATTTCATCGAGGACAACGGCTACGGAATCTCGGTCAAGTCTGACCGCCAGACGCCCGGCGGCGATATCGCGGCGAATCTGGGCTCATTCCGCAATCTGAGGATTCTGAACGGTGACGGTTCGGATCCTTCGACCGCCGCGGTGCTGATTGCAAAATCGGTTGCCATCGTGCGTGCGGGTGAAGGGCCGGTGCTGCTGCGCCTGACCGTACCGCGCCTGTCGGGTCATTCGGGGCAGGACACGCAGGCTTACAAGACATCAGAAGAAGTGGCTGCCGAGCAGGCACGCGATCCGTTGACGCAATTGCGCGTGCAGATCGTCCCGCAGCTCGTAACGGACGCCGAATGGAAGGCGCTCGAAGCCCAGGCGCAGGCGGAAGTGGAGGCCGCACTCGGGCGTATCGAGGCCCGGCAAGGGACCGATATGGACCCGGTGACGCGCCACGCGTTTACCGAGAGCCGGGAAGACGGGTCGCCTGAGCTTCAGCGACAGGGCGGCATGCTAGCCGACGGATTCGTGCCGGCAGCAGGCAACGATGTGCCACGGCCGGACGGGCCCCGGATCAACATGCTGACCGCAATCCGCCGGACGCTGGAACGCGAACTCGAAATCAATCCACGCATGCTGGTTTTCGGCGAGGACGTCGGGCGCAAGGGCGGTGTGCACGCGGCGACGCTCGGGCTGCAGGAACGATTCGGCGACCAGCGCGTCTTTGATACCAGCCTGTCGGAGGAGGGCATCATCGGGCGTGCGGTTGGCATGGCGCTCGCGGGACTGATGCCCGTCCCCGAAATACAATTCCGAAAGTACGCGGAACCCGCCGCGGAGCAATTGCATGACTGCGGGACGATGCGCTGGCGCACGGCGAACCGCTTCGCTGCGCCGATCGTGGTGCGCATGCCGGGCGGATTCTTCAAGTGTGGCGATCCCTGGCACAGCCAGTGCAATGAAGCCGAATTCCTGCACGCGACGGGCTGGAGACTCGCGATGCCATCCAATGCCGAGGATGCCGTGGGCCTGCTGCGTACCGCATTGCGTGGCAACGATCCGGTTGTATTCTTCGAGCACCGGTCGCTGCTCGACGGTGCTGCAGCCCGACGCCCCTATCCCGGTGACGACTTCATGCTGCCATTCGGCGTCGCGCGAACGCTGCGAGCCGGTTCGGAGCTCACGGTGGTCAGCTGGGGCGCGATGGTCGAGCGCTGCGAGCAGGCGGCCGGCGAATCCGGCATCGATGTCGAGCTGATCGACCTGCGCACGCTATCGCCCTGGGACCGCGGGGCGGTGCTGGCATCGGTCGCAAAAACGCGGCGCTGCATGATCGTGCACGAGGACACGATCACGGCTGGTTTCGGCGCCGAGATCGCCGCGGTCGTCGCCGAGCAGGGGTTTTTCGACCTTGACGCGCCTATCGCGCGTCTTGCGATGCCGGACGTGCCGAGCCCGCACAGTCCATTGCTGCTCGCTGCGGTGCTGCCATCGGTTGAGCGCATCGTCGCCGCGATGCGCCGCCTAGCGAGCGTCTGAACGATGTCCACGACAATCGATGTGCTGTTGCCGGTTGACCAGGCGGAGGGTACGCGCTCGCAGGTGCTGCGCTGGCTGAAAACCGTCGGTGAGTCCGTCAAGCGGCACGAGCCACTGGTCGAAATCGAGACCGACAAGGTCACGGTCGAGGTGCCCGCGCCGGCTGATGGCATCCTGCAGGAAATCACGGCGGCCGAAGGCATGGACGTGGAACCGGGCGCCCTGCTTGGCCGCGTCGCGCCGGCGGCGGCCGGTTCAGGCGTGCCGTCCGCCGCTCCCGCAGGCGTTGCTGCCTCGAAATCGGCGCCCGAATCACCGGCTGTTGCAGCGAGGGCTCGCCGCGGGACGCCAGATCGCATGAGCCCGGCCGTTCGCCGGTTGCTGGCCGAGCGTGGACTCGATGCCGATACGGTCAGCGGCAGCGGCGCGGGCGGGCGGATCACCGTCGACGACGTTCTGGCGGCCGCCGCCAAGCCTGCCGCGCCGGCAGCAAAGGTTGCGACGCCCGCCGTCGACAAGGGGCCGGACGGGATCCGGTGCGTGCCGCACACGCCGATGCGCAGGCGCATCGCCGCGCACATGGTCGAGAGCCTGCTGCATACCGCCCCGCACGTGACGACGATGTTCGAAGCGGACCTTGCTGCCGTGCTGGCACATCGGGCGGCGCAGCGGCAGGATTTTGAGCGGCGCGGTGCTTCGCTGACGCTGACCGCTTATTTCGTGGCGGCCTGCGTCGACGCGCTTCGCGCCGTGCCGGAAGCGAATGCCCGCTGGACCGACGATGCATTGCTGCTCAACGAACAGATTGACATCGGTGTCGCAGCTGCGCTTGAAGGCCGCGGCCTGGTGGTGCCCGTTATCCGGAATGTCGCGGGCCTCGACCTGTTCGGCATCGCGGCGGCCCTTGCACAACTCGTTGCGCGCGCCCGCGCGGACCGGCTGACGCCGGCCGACCTGCAAGGCGGTACATTCACGATTTCCAATCACGGCGTCAGCGGCAGCCTGGTGGCGGCGCCAATTATCATTAACCAGCCTCAATCGGCGATCCTCGGCATCGGCCGGCTTGAAAAGCGCGCCGTGGTCGTGGAACGCGACGGTCTCGACGAAGTCGTCATTCGCCCGCGCTGCTACCTGACCCTGACCATCGACCACCGCGTGCTCGACGGTCACCAGGCCAACCGGTTCATGGAGGTGCTGGTCGGGCGACTCGAGGGCTGGAGCTAGCTGCGTTTCAGCTGCGCGCAATTGGCGCGCATAATGGTGGAATATTTCGATGTAACGGCGGCGCCGGATGCGCCGTGATTCGGGGGTTGACTTGTACACGCAGGGACTCGATTCACTCGGCAAGGCTTGTCTGCGCGACGAGGCGGAAGACACCGGCAAGCTCGAGCAGCGCTTCCAGGCGCGGGTCGATGCCGAGGAGAAAATCGAGCCAAAGGACTGGATGCCCGAAGCCTATCGCCGGACCCTGATCCGCCAGATATCGCAGCACGCACATTCCGAAATTGTCGGCATGCTCCCCGAGGGCAACTGGATCACCCGCGCCCCGTCGCTGTTGCGCAAGACCATCCTGATCGCAAAGGTCCAGGACGAAGGCGGGCACGGCGCCTACCTCTATAGCGCGACCGAGACGCTCGGCGTCTCACGCGACGAGTTGATCGGACAACTTCTGGAAGGCAAGGCCAAGTACTCGAGCATCTTCAACTACCCGACGCCGACCTGGGCCGATGTCGGCGCGATCGGCTGGCTCGTGGACGGCGCCGCGATCATGAACCAGATCCCGCTGTGCCGCTGCTCCTACGGGCCCTATGCACGGGCGATGGTCCGCATCTGCAAGGAAGAGAGCTTTCACCAGCGCCAGGGCTACGAGATCATGATGCGGCTTTCGCGCGGCACGACGGCGCAGAAGGACATGGCGCAGCAGGCGCTCAATCGCTGGTGGTGGCCGTCGCTGATGATGTTCGGTCCGTCGGATGCCGAGTCGAAGCACAGCGCGCAGTCCATGCGCTGGAAGATCAAGCGCTTCTCGAATGACGAATTGCGCCAGAAATTCGTGGATTACACTGTGCCGCAGGCTGAATTCCTGGGCCTCACGATTCCCGACCCGGACCTGCGCTGGGACGAGGCGGCACCGCATTACCGGTTCGGCGCGATCGACTGGAACGAATTCGAGCAGGTCCTGAAGGGCCATGGGCCCTGCAATCGCGAGCGGCTCGAGGCGCGGCGCCGCGCACACGACGAGGGTCGCTGGGTACGGGACGCAGCCATCGCCCATGCCGCGAAGCAGGGTGCCAGGGAAAAATCACGCGCTGCCTGAGCGCCGGAGAATCGCATGACCGACAATTCGCAGGACTGGCCGCTGTACGAGATTTTCATTCGCGCAAGATCGGGTCTTGACCACAAGCATGTGGGCAGCCTGCATGCGACCGACGCCAGGATGGCGATCGAACACGCTCGCGATCTCTACACGCGGCGCCAGGAAGGCGTCAGCATCTGGGCGGTGCGCTCGAGCGACATCGTGGCATCGGACCCTGCCGACGCAGATACGCTTTTCGAGCCCGCCCGCGACAAGGTCTACCGGCATCCGACCTTCTACGACATCCCGGATGAGGTGAAGACGCTGTGACGCCGCACTGCCTCTACGTGCTGCGTATCGCCGATACGAGCCTGATCCTCGCTCAGCGGCTCGGCGAATGGGTCGGCCATGCGCCGGCGATCGAGGAGGACCTCGGGCTTGCAAATGTTTCACTCGACCTGCTCGGCCAGGCGCGCATGCTGATGTCCTATGCCGGTGAACTCGAGGGCCGTGGTCGGAGCGAGGACGATCTCGCTTACCTGCGCGAAGAATCGGAGTTCCTCAATGCGACGCTGGTGGAACAGCCGAATGGCGATTTCGGCCAGACCGTCGTGCGCCAGTTCCTGGTCGACGCCTGGCAGCTCGAACTCTACGAGCAACTGCTGGAATCGAAGGACCCGCGGCTCGCGGAGATTGCCGCCAAGGCCGTCAAGGAGACTCGCTACCACCTGCGCTACAGCGCCGGATGGCTGGTCCGGCTTGGTGACGGTACCGACGAGAGTCATGCGCGTGTCCAGGACGCGCTCACGAGGCTGTGGCCACTGACAGGCGAATTGTTCAGCACCGACGAGGTGGACCGCGAGATCGCACAGGCCGGCATCGGGCCGGCGGCGGAGGCGTTGCTGCCAGGCTGGTCGGCGCGCGTCGCAGCGGTTTTCGCTGAAGCACGCCTGGCTGCACCGGTCATGACGCCATTCCGCTGGCATGGGAAGCAGGGCCGCCACAGCGAGCACCTGGGATTTGTGCTGGCCGAAATGCAGTCCCTGCACCGCGCGCATCCCGGCGCGACCTGGTAACCGCACATGGTCGCAGCAGCTGCCCCGATCGGGGCCGAACCGCCACCGGCCATGCTTGCAAAGTTGCGCCTGATCCTTGCCGGAGTCCCCGACCCCGAAATACCCGTGCTCAGCGTCCTCGATCTCGGCGTCGTGCGGCACTTGCGCGAACGTGCCGACGGCACGATCGAAGTCGGTGTGTCGCCGACCTATTCCGGTTGCCCGGCGACGCCGGTCATCAAGGCGGATATCGTCCAGGCGCTCACGCGCGACGGATTCCGCGCGGTCACCGTCGATGTGCTGTCTCCGCCATGGACCAGCGACTGGATCAGCGAGGAGGGCCGTCGCAAGCTGGTTGAGTTCGGCATTGCGCCGCCGGCGCAGGCGGTCACCAGCGCACGCCAGCTGCTGCAGCCGGATCTCGCTATCGCCTGTCCGCGATGCAATTCGACCGACACGAAAAAACAGTCGGAATTCGGTTCGACACCCTGCAAGGCGCTTTATCGCTGCGAGTCCTGCCTCGAGCCCTTCGACTATTTCAAGTGCATCTGACGCCGTGCTGAAGTTTCACCCCCTCAGGATCGTGGAGCGAATGGCAATCGCCGACGACGCGGTCGCGCTCGGGTTCGCGCTGCCGGACGAGCTCCGCGCCGAATACCGGTTCATGGCCGGACAGCACGTCGCGGTGCGCGCAGTGCTCGATGGACAGGAACAACGCCGGACCTACTCGATCGTGAATCCCGAGGGGTCAGGCCAGCTGCGGATCGGGGTGCGAACGCAGGCCGGCGGCGTCATGTCGCAGTACCTGACGGGCGGGCTCCATGTCGGCGATACCCTGGATGTCCTGACGCCCAATGGCAGCTTTCATGCGAGCATCGAATCGGCGCGCGCCAGGCATTGCGTCGCGTTTGCGGCTGGCAGCGGCATCACGCCTGTACTGTCGATTGCCGCAACCGTTCTGCGGCAGGAGCCGGCCAGCCGCTTCCAGCTCTATTACGGGAACACCAGCACGGCGCGCACGATGTTCCTGGATGAGGTGCTGGCACTGAAAGACACATTCCTGTCCAGGTTCTCCGTCTGTTTCGTCATGAGCCGCGAGCCGCAGGAATTCGAGTTGTTCAATGGCAGGATCGACAGGGCCAAGGTGCTGGAATTGGCGCGCTACGATTTCGATGCGGCGGCGGTGGACGAATTCTTCATCTGCGGCCCCGGATCGATGGCCGACGAAGTCCAGGCCGCACTCGCCGGTCTCGGAGCCAGGGGACGCGTCCACGTCGAGTATTTCGCGGCGGCGGCGGCAGCGCCCGCGGTTGCGCCGGCCAGGGTGTCGGCCGCCGTGCCAGCCAAGGCGGCCGCTGCCAAGGACTCCTCGACCATCACGGTCGTCATGGACGGTCGGCGGCGCGCATTCACGATGCCGATGCGCGGCGAAGTGATACTGGAAGCGGCTGGCCAGGCGGGTCTCGACCTGCCGTTTTCCTGCAGGGCCGGAGTCTGTTCGACCTGCCGCGCGAAGCTCCTGAGTGGGACGGCCGAAATGGAACACAACGTCGCCCTCGAGGAGTGGGAGGTCGAGGCCGGCTATATTCTGTGCTGCCAGGCGCGCCCGACCAGCCCTGCGCTTGAAATCAGCTACGACGAATGACGGCTGCCGCCGGAGTGCAGATGAAATTCACCTCGATCCAGTATTCGGTTGCAGACAATATTGCGCGACTGACGCTGAACCGGCCCGACCGCCTGAACAGCTTCAATGCCACGATGCACGAGGAAGTCCGTCACGCGCTAACACAGGTCGTGGAGGACGATGCGCGCGTGCTGGTGCTGACCGGCGCCGGGCGCGGCTTCTGCGCGGGGCAGGATCTCGGCGACCGTGCGTTTGCACCTGGTGCCAAGGGTGCTGATCTTGGGGAATCGATCGAGCGCAACTACAAGCCGCTGGTGCTGGCGCTGCGCAATCTGCCGATGCCTGTCATCGCGGCGGTCAATGGTGTGGCGGCGGGGGCGGGCTGCAGCATCGCGCTCGCCTGCGATCTTGTGATTGCGGCGCGTTCTGCATCATTCGTGCAGGCGTTCTGCCGCCTGGGACTGGTGCCGGACAGTGGCGCCACCTGGTTCCTGCCGCGACTGGTCGGAAACGCCCGCGCCATCGGTCTCTCGATGCTCGGCGACAAGCTGCCGGCGCAGGAAGCGGCGGACTGGGGCCTTATCTGGCGATGCGTGGATGACGGTGAACTCGTGCAAGTCGTCGACAAGCTCGCCGCGGAACTTGCGCTCGCACCGACGCTGGGACTCGTGCGCACCCGGCAGGCGATCCTGGACTCCTGGCAGCATTCGCTGGCCGAACAACTCGATGTCGAGCGCGACTTTCAGCGGGAACTGGGCTGGTCGTCCGACTACGTCGAGGGTGTCGCGGCATTCACCGGGAAGCGCCCGCCGCGTTTCAGCGGACGCTAGGAGATCGCGGCAGTGGATCGAAAACATCAGATTGCAAAGTTCGCGGCGGAGAGGCTTTACGGCACGGACCGGGCCTCGCAGATGCTCGGCATGACCATCGAATCGGTCGCGCCCGGTTCAGCGCGTGTGACGATGCGCGTGCGCCCCGACATGGTCAACGGCCATGGCATCTGCCACGGCGGCCTGGTATTTGCGCTGGCCGACAGCGCTTTCGCCTTTGCCTGCAATTCGCACGGCGACAACACCTTTGCCGCCGGCGCCGCCATCGAGTTCCTGGCGCCGGGGCGCGAGGGAGACCTGTTGACTGCGAGCGCCAGCGAACGCTGGCGTGCCGGTCGCAGCGGTATCTACGAAATCGAGGTGCGCAACGATCGCGGCGAGGCCATCGCGCTGTTCCGCGGCCGCAGTCACCAGGTTGCCGGGAGGCTGGTCGATGAGTGAAGCACTGATCTGCGACGCGATTCGCACACCGATCGGGCGTTACGGCGGCCTACTTGCCGGCGTTCGAACCGACGATCTCGCGGCGGTACCGCTCACGGCACTGATGCGACGTAATCCTTCGGTTGACTGGCAGGCCCTCGACGATGTCGTGCTGGGTTGTGCGAACCAGGCCGGCGAGGACAATCGCAATCTCGCGCGCATGGCCTCATTGCTGTCGGGACTTCCGGTCACGGTGCCGGGTGTGACCGTGAATCGCCTATGCGGCTCGGGTCTTGATGCGGTCGCGATCGCGGCACGCATGATTCGAAGCGGCGAGGCCGAACTCGTGATCGCCGGCGGCGCGGAGAGCATGAGCCGTGCGCCCTACGTTTTGTCGAAGCCGGAAGCCGCATTCACCCGAAGCCAACAGATGTTTGATACGACGATGGGCTGGCGCTTCGTCAACCCGCTGATGAAGCAGCAGTATGGCATCGACTCGATGCCCGAGACCGGCGAAAATGTCGCCGCCGAGTTTGGCGTATCACGGGCCGACCAGGATGCATTTGCGCTGCGCAGCCAGCAGCGCGCCTTGCGTGCGCAGGACGATGGCACACTCGCGGCCGAAATCACGCCTGTGACGCCGCCTTCCCGCAAGGGCGAACCGGTCGTCGTCGATCGCGATGAACATCCCCGTGTGACGAGCCTGGAAGCGCTCGCAAGGCTACCCACGCCATTTCGCAATGGCGGAACCATCACGGCGGGTAATGCCTCGGGCATCAATGACGGCGCGTGTGCGCTCCTGATCGCAAGCGAACGCGCGGCCGCCCTTTACGGCCTCAAGCCCCGCGCACGCGTGCTCGGTGCAGCAGTCGCGGGCGTCGAGCCACGCATCATGGGAATCGGCCCGGCACCGGCGACGGAGAAATTGCTGGCGCGCCTGGGCCTGCCACTGTCCGCGATGGACGTCATCGAGCTCAACGAGGCATTTGCCTCGCAGGCGCTGGCCGTGCTGCGCAGGCTCGGCCTGCCGGATGATGCCGCGCAGGTGAATCCGAACGGGGGCGCCATCGCATTGGGGCATCCACTCGGCATGAGTGGTGCGCGCCTCGCAACCACGGCGACCTGGCAGCTAGCACGGAGCGGCGGGCGTTATGGGCTCTGCGCCATGTGCATCGGCGTCGGGCAGGGTATTGCGCTCGCGATCGAGCGCGTCGGGTGAGCGCGCCCCTTGCGGTCGAGCGTGACGGCAGTGTCGCCGTCATCGTACTCGATCATCCGCCCGTCAACGCGCTGGCGCACCGATTACGCACGGCCTTGCTCACGGCAATTGAACGTCTCGACGCCGATTCGACCGTGCAGGCAATCGTCCTGCACGGGACGGGCAGAAATTTCATCGCCGGCGCCGACATCTCGGAATTCGACCAGCCCGCCCAGCCGCCGCTCCTGAACGAGCTGCTGCTGCGCCTGGAGTCCTGCAGCAAGCCCGTCATCGCTGCTCTCCACGGCGCGGTCCTGGGCGGCGGAGCCGAAACCGCACTCGCCTGTCACTACCGCGCGGCGACATCCGACCTCAAGCTCGGATTTCCGGAGGTAACGCTTGGCCTGCTGCCGGGTGCGGGCGGCACGGTGCGCTTGCCGCGGGTAGCCGGGTGGAAGGCGTCACTCGAGCTGATGACCGGCGGAAAGCCCATCGATCGCGACGCTGCGAAGGCCATCGGACTGATCGATCACCAGATCGAGGGCGACGTGCGTGCCGGCTCGGTCGCCTGGGCGCGTGAGCTCATCGCCGCCGGGGCACAGCCGCGGCGACTGTGCGATTTGCCTGCGCCTGAGGCGTCGAAGGAACTCTTCGGTGAATGGCGGGACGCAATGCCGGCTGCAGCGCGGCGATTGCCGGCGCCCGGTCGCATCGTGGACGCCCTGGAAGCGTCCGCGACGCGGCCTTTCGAACAGGCTCTCGGTCGTGCGCGGGAACTATTCGAGGAATGCCGTCGTTCCAGCGAATCCCGGGCGTTGCGTCATCTGTTCTTTGCGGAGCGCGGTTCGGGTTCAGACAAGGACGCGGCGCTGCCCGTCGAGCGCGCAGGCGTCATCGGTGCCGGCACGATGGGCGCCGGCATCGCGATCAGCCTCGCGACGGCTGGCATCTCAGTAACACTCGTGGATTCGAAGCCCGAATCGCTCGCCGCCGGTCTGGCACGCGTCGCCTCGACAATCGAAGGGTCCGCCCGCAAGGGACGCTTGACGGCGGCAGATGCTGCGGCCGCGGTTGCGCGGGTTCGCGGAGCCGGGGGATTACAGGCGCTTGCTGCCGCCGATCTGGTGATCGAAGCCGTTTTCGAGAATCTGGAAGTCAAGCAGCAGATCTTCGCGCAGCTCGGAAAACTCTGCCGGCCGCAGGCCGTGATCGCGAGCAATACCTCGACGCTCGACATCGACGCCATTGCGGCGGCAAGCGGTCGCGCGGCCGACGTCGCAGGAATGCATTTTTTCAGCCCTGCGCATGTCATGCGCCTGGTCGAGATCGTGCGCGGCCGAGAGAGTTCGCGCGCGACACTCGCAACGCTTCGCGCCGTGACCAGGCGCATCGGAAAGATCGGCGTGACCGTCGGCAACTGCTATGGCTTTGTCGGAAACCGCATGCTGTACGCCTACGGCCGTGAGAAGGAGCTGATGCTGCTGGAGGGTTCGTCACCCGAGGCCATCGACCATGCACTGGAGGAATTCGGCATGGCGATGGGACCCAATGCCGTGGGCGACCTAGCGGGTCTCGATATCGGCTACCAGGCCAGGCGTCAATGGAGCGCTCGTCCCGACGATCCGCGTTTCTATCGCGTGTCGGATCGCCTGGCGGAACTCGGACGTTACGGGCAGAAGACCGGCCGCGGATTCTACCGCTACGACAATCCGGACCGCCGGCGGCAGGCGGATCCCGAAGTGCTGGCACTGATCCGCGAGGAAGCGAAGGCTCTTGGTATCGCACAGCGGCAGGTCGCCGAGACTGAAATCATCGAGCGTTGCATCTATGCTCTGGTCAACGAAGGCGCGCGAGTCCTCGAGGAGGGAATCGCCGCAAGTCCCGCCGACATTGACGTGATCTGGTGCAATGGCTACGGCTTCCCGCGTCATCGAGGCGGGCCGATGTTCCATGCCGACACGACCGGGCTGGCGACGGTCGTGGAAGCCATGCGGCGCTACCAGGACGGGCAGGGCGCGCGATACTGGACACCGGCCCCGCTGCTCGCAAGTCTTGCGGAGCGGGAAGCCACATTTGAAGACTGGCAGGCGGGCCGCGCGGGCGGCGCCTGATGCAGGCCGCGGAACCGCGAGGGCTGAACATGCAGTTGGAGAGTTATCTGGCGGGACGCTGGCAGTCGGGCGGTGGTCGTGCCACTGCACTTCGCGACGCCAGCACGGGCGACGTGATCGCGGAAACCGCCAGCGAGGGCCTTGATTTCCGCGGCGTGCTCGACCATGCCCGCAGCGTCGGCGGGCCTGCGCTCAGGGCCATGACCTTTCACGAGCGCGCCGCAATGCTGAAGGTGCTCGGCAAGCGCCTGTTCGATTTCAAGGAGGAGTTCTACGCACTGTCCTACCGGACCGGTGCGACCAAATCGGATTCCTGGATCGACATCGACGGCGGCATCGGCACGATGCTCGTATTCGCGAGCAAGGGCTCGCGCGAACTGCCGAACAGCCGTGTCTACCTGGATGGCAATGTCGAACAACTGTCGAAGGGCGGAACATTCATCGGCCAGCACATCTGCGTGCCGCTCGAAGGCGCGGCCGTGCATATCAACGCCTTCAATTTCCCGGTCTGGGGAATGCTGGAAAAGCTCGCCCCTGCGCTTCTTGCCGGCGTGCCGGCGATCGTCAAGCCTGCTACCGCGACCTGCTACCTGACCGAACTGGTCGTGCGGCGCACCGTCGAGATGGGGCTCCTGCCTCCGGGCGCACTGCAGCTGGTCTGCGGCAATGTCGGCGACCTGTTCGATCATCTGGGTTGCCAGGACATCGTGTCCTTCACGGGCTCCGCGGCGACGGCTGCGCGGCTTCGA
Organism: Steroidobacteraceae bacterium; assembly: GCA_032127975.1. Taxonomy (GTDB): domain Bacteria; phylum Pseudomonadota; class Gammaproteobacteria; order Steroidobacterales; family Steroidobacteraceae; genus SCUD01. Next base: position 18,589 of record JAQBHG010000005.1, on the reverse strand, counting down.
ACGCACGCGGCGGTCGTGCGCAATTCGGTCAGATTCGTCGCCGAGACCGATTCGCTGAATTCCTCGATCCTTGGACCGGACGCGGGACCCGGCACGCCGGAATTCGACCTCTTTGTGCGCGAGGTCGCGCGCGAAATGACGGTCAAGGCCGGGCAGAAATGCACGGCAATCCGCAGGGCACTGGTCCCGCGCGGCATGACCGGTGAGGTTGTCGCGGCGCTGCAGGCAGTGCTCGCGAAGACGGTGGTCGGCGATCCGCGCACGGAAGGCGTGCGCATGGGCCCGCTCGCGAGCCTCGCGCAGCGCGAGGAGGTGCGTGCGCGCGTTTCGGAACTGCGCCGGGAGGCCGAACTCGTGGCAGGCGACCCGGAGCGCTTCGAGGTCACTGGCGCTGACCGTGAGCGAGGGGCGTTCCTGCCGCCATTGCTGTTGCTGTGTCGCGATGGCGATGCGGCGCGCGCGATTCATACCGTCGAGGCTTTTGGACCGGTGTCGACGATCATCGGCTACAAGGACGTGGCGGACGCGGTAATGCTCGCACGGCGCGGCGAGGGCAGCCTGGCGGGATCGGTATTCACGGCCGACGATCGCATTGCGACCGAGGTGGTGCTGGGGCTTGCTCCTTATCATGGGCGCGTGCTCGTCGTGAATCGCGATTGCGCCAAGGAATCGACCGGCCACGGATCGCCACTCGCGCACCTGGTGCACGGAGGACCAGGCCGCGCGGGCGGCGGTGAGGAAATGGGCGGTATCCGCGGCGTGATGCATTACATGCAGCGCACGGCCCTGCAGGGCTCGCCGGAAACGCTCACAGCGATCGGCGGGCGCTGGCTGCGCGGCGCCACGCAGCGCGAACCGGGGAGGCACCCGTTCCGCAAACCATTCCACGACCTGGCGATCGGTGACACCTTCAACTCCGTCGAGCGCGAGATCACCGTGGCCGACATCGAGCAATTCGCCGACCTGTCGGGAGATCATTTTTACGCGCATATGGACGATGGCGAGGCGGCACGCAACCCATTGTTCGGCGGCCGCGTGGCACATGGGTATTTCCTGATTTCTGCCGCGGCAGGCCTGTTCGTCGAGCCGGCGTACGGACCGGTGCTCGGCAATTACGGCCTGGACAACCTGCGATTCGTGAAGCCGGTGAAGCCGGGCGACCGCATCCGTGTGCGCCTCACCTGCATGGAGAAGTCGTTGCGCGCGGACAAAGGCTGGGGCGAGGTGACCTGGGACACCGAGATTACGAACCAGCTGGGTGAGACGGTCGCGTCCTATCATGTGCTGACGATGGTCAGTGTCCATGCCGTACCGGATGCCGTGAAGGAGTAGGCCGTGACGATTGACCTCGCGCGATACCGCAGCGATTTCCCGAGCCTCGGATTCGAAACGCCCGAGCCGGGCATCCTCGAAATCGTAATCACGAACGAAGGCCGGCAGAACGCCGCGACCGAATCCATGCACCGCGACCTGGCCCTGGTCTGGCGCGGCATCGACATCGACGACACCGTGCGCGTGGTTCTGGTGCGCGGCGCCGGCGAGCATTTTTCCTCGGGCGGCGATTTCACGATGATCGAAAGGATGATCGAGGACGAGGCGACGCTGCTGCGCGTCTGGAAGGAAGCCAGCGATCTCGTATACAACCTGGTCAACTGCTCGAAACCGGTCGTCTCGGCGATCCGTGGGACGGCAGTGGGGGCCGGGCTCGCCGTGGCGCTGCTCGCCGACATTTCCGTCGCCGGACGAAGTGCAATGATCCTCGACGGTCATACGCGGCTCGGCGTGGCAGCTGGCGATCATTCGGTGATTATCTGGCCGCTCCTGTGCGGCCTCGCGAAGGCGCGCTACTACCTGCTGACCAACCAGCCGCTGACCGGCGCGGAGGCGGAGCGGATCGGTCTCGTGGCCCTCTGCGTCGAGGACGGCGAAGTCCGCGAAAAGGCGCTCGAAATCGCGAGAAAGCTCGCGGCGGGCAGTGCGACTGCGATGCGCTGGACCAAGCACGCGCTCAATAACTGGCTGCGTCTGGCGGGACCGAGCTTTGATGCATCGCTCGCGCTCGAATTCCTGGGATTCCGGCTCGCCGACGTGCGCGAGGGGCTCGCAGCAGTACGCGAAAGGCGCCCGGCGAAATTCAATTCGCCCTGAGCGGGCGGGAACCTGGCTACTTGATGGCCTGCAGGGTCGCGGTGATGACGATACCGTTGATCGTGTGCATGCGCTTCACGACAACCCCGTGTTCGATCGAGGTCCAGTATTCATTCAACTGCGGTCCGGCACGTGAATTGAGGTTCCGGACGTAGTGGACAGTGTCGAATCGGCCGGCGGGCACGGTGATCGACTCGTGGATTGACACGATCTTGAGCGTGCCTGCATCGCTATTCGCGGAAAACCTGCCCTGGGCCGATTGATTCGTGACCGTTACGGCAGGAACAGGCAAGCTGCGGCCTTCGCAGGCACGAAACGCCGGTACCGAAACGACGCCGCCGCGATATGAAGAGTTGCCCCCGGCGCCAGCGCCGCTCTGGCTGCTGCTGTCGAGTATCAGCACGTCATTCACGATGCGATGGCGGTTGACGGTCAGGATTCCGGGCCCCTTCGTTCTTCCCTTCGTTGTCAGCAGCCGGCTGCCGGTCTTGGTGAATTCCTCCCACCAATCGGTGAACTCGGTAGTGACTCCGCCGGACTGCGTTTGCCGATAGCTATATCCGCGATTGGGCTTCGGCGTCCCGATGGTGACGCACCTGGTGGCAGGATTGATCTGCGCTTGATCCGCCTGCGCGTACGGCGGGATCATCCAGGCGACTGCGGCAATCGCCGCGCCGATGAAAAGATGCATGCCGGAATGCAAGTACCGTGAGGACATGCAAAGAATCATACGCTAGTATCTGAAATCGCCTTGGGGTGGTCTTGGAGACCTGAGACGCCGGTTGCCTGACAGGCGCACCGACGAACCCGTTGAACCTGATCCGGTTAGGACCGGCGTAGGGAGCAGGCATGCTTCGACAACCAGGCCTATTCGTTTTCCTGGCCGCCGCCGCCTGCTGGCTGTCGCAGGCATTTGCACAGGAGCCGGCGCCGCTGGCCGAGGTCGTCGTAACCGCAAGCCTGCGTTCGACGACAGCGAGGAATCTTCCGGCGAGTGTTTCGGTGATTGCCGGAGACGACGTCACCAATGGCGCTGTCCAGCATCTCGAGGAATTGTTGCCGCAGATACCCTCGCTGTCCTGGGCCGGCGCCAGTTCACGGCCGCGATACTTCCAGCTGCGCGGCATCGGTGAACTCGAGCAGTACCAGGGCGCACCCAACCCCTCGGTCGGATTCCTGGTGGATGAGATCGACTTCAGCGGCATCGGCATGATTGCGTCGCTGTTCGACGTCGAGCAGGTCGAGGTGCTGCGCGGTCCGCAGGGTACCCGCTATGGCGCAAACGCTCTCGGTGGACTGATCAAGATCAAGACGCGCGATCCGGCCGCCACGCGCGACATGCATGCCGAGGCCGGCGCTGGCACAGATGGCTTGTGGATGGCCGGCATCGCGGTCGGGGGCGCGCTGGATACGCGCGGCGAAGGCATGGCAAGCTGGCGCGCCGTTCTTCATCGCGCCGTCGGCGATGGATTCCGGCGCAACAGCTTTCTCGGGCGCGACGACACCAATGGCCGCGACGAGCTGACTGCGCGACTCAAGTTTCGATTTGAAACGGAGGGTGGCTGGCGCGCGGACCTGGGGCTGATGTTTGCGGACTTCGACAATGGCTATGACGCCTTCGCCATAGACAATGGTCTTACGACGCTGTCCGACCGGCCGGGCCGCGATTCGCAGGAATCGCTGGGCGCGTCACTCGATCTCAATTACTCAGGTTGGAACGGACTGCTGTTGCGTTCGGTCACTGCCTGGGCCGATTCCGACATCGAAGCGAGTTTCGATGCGGACTGGGGCAACGATACCGGCTGGGGCGCGGCCGGCCCCTATAATTTCTACTCGAGCACGCTGCGTGATCGCCGCGCGCTGAGCCAGGACCTTCGGATCATGTCGGCGGCCGACAGCGGCTGGTCCTGGCTCGCGGGCGCGTGGATTTCGCATCTCGAGGAAACCAACCGCATTGCGGATGATGGCCTCTACCTGGAGGATACTTTCGTCCGATTGCTCGACAGCGACTACAGTGCGACCAGCGCCGCGATCTACGGCGAAATCGATTGGTCGTGGACTCCGGTCACGACGGTCACCGCCGGCCTGCGTCTGGAAGAACGCGACGCGCAGTATGACGATAGCGACGGAAGCCGGTTTGATCCGCGCGACCGGATGTGGGGCGGCCAGTTGTCGCTGACACATCAGTTGGGAGGGACTCAAAGCCTCTGGGCATCGCTGTCGCGTGGATTCAGGGCCGGCGGATTCAACATCGGGACCTCCGTACCGCCGGAGCGCCGGTTGTTCGACCCGGAATACCTGTGGAATGTCGAATTCGGGTGGAAGGGTCGTGCCCGGACGCAGCGTCAGTCCGGTGACCTGAATCTCTTCTACACGCGCCGCGAACATCAGCAGGTTGCAACTTCGTTGCAACTCAATCCCGAGGACCCGCTGACATTCCTCTACCTGACCGACAATTCGGCAAGCGGCGAAGCCTGGGGGCTGGAAGCCTCGGCACGCCGCCAGGCGACCGGGCGACTGGAATTGAGTTCAACGCTTTCGCTGATGCGGTCGCGCTACGTCGACTACCGGTTCGGAGCCCGCAACCTGGACGGGCGCGCCTGGGCACATGCGCCGGAATGGAAGGTCGCAGTGGCCGCGACCTGGCGGAATCCTGCAGGGTGGATGGCGCGGCTCGGCCTTTCCGGCGAGGACGGCTTCTATTACGACACCAGCCACGATCAGCATTCCAGTTCACGGTTCCTGGCAAATCTGCGGGTGGGTTTCGAGGCTGCGAGCTGGTCGATCCACGTCTGGGCCAGCAACCTGTTCGACGAAAGGTATCCGGTGCGCGGATTTTTCTTCGCCGACGAGCCGCCGGAATTCCCGGAGAAGCTCTATCTTCGCTGGGGCGATCCGCGCCAGCTGGGCCTGACCATTCGTTACCAGTACTGAGGTGATTCCATGCGCATAGCCGTTGAAATGAGTCTCTACCCGCTCGCGGACGACTTTATCCCGCCGATCCTCGATTTCATCGAGCGACTCAAGACGCATCCGGGCCTCGCTGTCGTCACGAATTCGATGAGCACGCAGGTCAGCGGCGAACTGGATGATGTCTTCGCCGCCCTGCGCGCGGAAGTCGGCGCAGCATTCGCGCGTCCCCGGCGCTCCGTGTTCGTCATGAAGGTCCTGGGCGGCGGTGACTGAGTCCGCCACCGCCTGGTTTGCCGCATTTGTCGCGGACGCGCGATCGGCGAGTCCGGACGAACTGATTGCGGTGGCGCTGGGCCTCGCCTACATCGTGTTGGCGATCCGCCAGCACCGGGCCTGCTGGATTGCCGGTGGCATAAGCACCGCGATCTACATTGCGGTATTCGTGAAGGCCGGTCTTTTCCTCCAGGCTGCGCTGCAGGTCGTCTATGTCGTCATGTCCGTGTACGGCTGGATGGCCTGGCGACCCGGCGCCGACCGTGCCGCGCGACCGCAGGCCTGGCCACTGACGAAGCACTTGCTTGCAGTGCTTGCGGTCCTCATGGCGACAGCCGCCAGCGCTCCACTGCTCGAGAACTACACGGACACACCGGCGCCATTTGCCGATTCGCTGGGCACCTGGGCGAGCATTGTCGCGACCTGGCTGCTGGCACGCCGGTACCTGGATACCTGGTATTGGTGGCTGATCATCGACTCCGGACTTGCGACCTTGTTCGCCAGCCAGGGCCTTGCGTTCACCGCGGGGCTCTACCTCGCCTATGCCTTGCTTGCGATTGCAGGCTGGCGCGCCTGGCGCCGCGACCTCGCAGTGGCCGCATGAGTCCGGAAACCATCGCGGCGGAACTCGGCCTGCGAAATCCCGAGATCACGCCGCTGCCCGGCGGCCTGTCGAATCACTCATGGCGATTGCGCGACGGGCGGTTGGACCTGGTGCTGCGCCAGTCGGGCGCGGCAGCGGGATCGCTCGGTGCTGATGGCGGCGCGGAACTGGCGATGCTGGAAATCGCGGCTGGTGCCGGGCTCGCGCCGCAAGTCGTGCTTGCGCGACCGGCCGACGGGCTGCTGGTCACGCGTTACGTGCCTGGGCGCGTGCCATCCCGGGACGACCTGGGCCAGCCCGGAATGCTGGCGCGAATCGGCGCGTGGTTTGCGAGGCTTCACGCACTCACCCCGCCGCAAGATCTCGCGGCCGTCGATTTTGGCGCGCGGGCTGCGGGCTTTCTTGAAACGCTGCAGGCCGGTCATCCGGTTGCATACATGCAGGAGCTCCAGCAGGGCCTCGCCGCGAGGCGCGCCGCGATGGCTGCGCCGCGCCGGCTGGTCGCCTGTCATCATGACCTTCATCACCGGAATATTGTCGATCAGGGTGACGCACTCCTGGCGCTCGACTGGGAATACGCGGGCCCGGGTGATCCGGCGGCGGATCTTGCGGCCTGCGTCTGCTACCACGACCTGGACGCCAGGCAGATCGAGGCGCTGCTCCAAGGCTATGGCGGTCATTCATTGCAGTTGCTGGAGAGGATTATTCCGCTCTGCGGGATCTTCGACTGCCTGTGGTTCGGCTGGCTGGAAATCGCGGCGCGTCAGGAAATTCCGATCGATGCCGGGCGGCGCCGGATACTTGTCGATCGACTGTTGCCTTGAGCGGTTGCGCGATGCACCGCGATTCCAGCAAGATGGCGCCCCTTCATGGCCGAGATAATCATCACCGATCGCGACGGCGGGGAACACCGTGTGACCGGGCGTGTCGGCGCCAGCCTGATGGAGACTCTGCGCGAGTTTGACTATGGCGTCGCGGCGATCTGCGGCGGAATGTGTTCCTGCGCTACCTGCCACGTTTATGTCGCCGAGCCCTGGCTGGACCAGCTTCCACCGATGCAGGGCGATGAAAAGGAAATACTGCAGGAACTCGAGAGCTACCGGCCGCGTGGATCACGGCTTTCCTGCCAGATACCCTTCGAACAGCCGCTGGACGGGATCCAGGTCGAGATCGCGGCGGAAGAGTAGGGCGGCGTCTAGTGCCGTTCCGCCTGCCGCGCGACCGCAAGCGCTGCCGCCTCGATGGCGGCGGCGTCACCGAGAAAGCGGCGCGGCGCCGCGGGACGCAATCCGGAATCGAGTTCGTAAAGAATCGGCACGCCGGTCGGGATATTGAATCCGACGATCTCATCATCATCCATGCCGTCCAGCATCTTGACCATGGCGCGCATGCTGTTGCCGTGCGCAACGACCAGGACGTTGCGGCCGGACTCGAGCGCAGGCGCGATTCGGCCACGCCAGCAGGGATCCACCCGGGCGAGCGTGTCCTTCAGTGATTCGGTGGCCGGCAACCGGGCCACCGGAATCTCGCGGTAACGCGAATCAAACCTCGGGTGACGCGGGTCATCCATTTCGAGCGGGGGCGGCGGTATGTCGTAGCTCCGTCGCCAGATCCTGACCTGCTCGACGCCGAATTTCTCGGTAGTGGCTGCCTTGTCCAGGCCCTGAAGCGCACCGTAGTGACGCTCATTCAGGCGCCAGTCGCGCTCGACCGGGATCCACATGCGATCCATTTCGTCCAGCATCAGCCAGAGCGTGCGGATTGCGCGCTTCAGGACTGATGTGAAAGCCACGTCGAATTCATAGTGCTGTTCGCGAAGCAGCCTGCCCGCGGCTCGCGCCTCGGCGCAGCCGTCTTCCGTCAGGTCGACATCGGTCCAACCCGTGAAAAGATTTTCCAGATTCCAGGTGCTCTGGCCATGACGCACCAGGATGAGCTTGCCGGCCAAGGCGGAACTCCAGCGCAGAATGCAGGCGGCGTCATATTACAGTGACGCGCGAATCCTCGCGCGCTGCGGTATAATGCGCCGCCCCGACCTGCAGTCCGGGGCCGCTTTATTTCCCCATGTCTAGCCCATCCAAACTTTCGACGCGCACTCTTGCACTCGGCGCGCTCGGGGTCGTTTACGGGGACATCGGCACGAGTCCGCTATACGCCTTTCGCACCTGCTTCGCCGGCATCGATGGCATGACCCCGACGCCCGCCAACGTGCTTGGCATCCTGTCGTTGATCTTCTGGTCGCTGGCAATTGTGATTTCGATCATGTACGCAGGGATCATCCTGCGCGCCGACAATGATGGCGAAGGCGGCGTGCTGGCGCTGATGGAGCTGGTGTTGGCAAAGCGCACCTGGCTGCCTGCTACCGCGACGGTCACGCTCGGCCTGTTCGGGGCGGCGCTCTTCTTCAGCGATGGCGCGATCACGCCGGCCATCACCGTGATGTCGGCGATCGAAGGCCTTTCCATCATGAGTCCGGCATTCAATGCCGCTGTGATTCCCCTCGTGATCGTGATCCTGGTGCTGCTGTTCAATTTCCAGAAGCGGGGCACCGGCGCGGTCGGTGGCCTGTTCGGCCCGGTGATGGTCATCTGGTTTCTGACGCTCGCCGTGCTCGGTGTCAGCTGGATCCTGCGCCAGCCAGGGGTGCTCGCGGCGGTCAACCCGGCCTATGCGATTGCCTTCCTGTTTGAACATCGCAGCGAATCACTGATCGTGCTGGCTGCCGTGTTCCTGACGGTGACCGGCGGTGAGGCCCTGTACGCCGACATGGGGCACTTCGGCCGACGGCCGATCCGGCTCGCCTGGTATGGGCTCGTGTTGCCGTCCCTCGTGCTGAACTACTTCGGCCAAGGTGCGCTCGCGCTGTCGAATCCCGGGGCCGTAGCCAGTCCCTTCTACCTGCTGGCGCCGGACTGGGCATTGACGCCGCTCGTGCTGCTGGCGACCGCAGCCGCGATCATCGCCTCCCAGGCGGTCATCTCGGGCGTCTACACGGTTGCCCACCAGGCGATGCAGCTCGGATTCCTGCCGCGAATGACCGTGATCCATTCATCGGACGAAACGGAAGGCCAGATCTACGCACCCGCGGCGAACTGGCTGCTGATGTGGGCGACCATCGGACTGGTGCTGGCTTTCGGCTCTTCGGATGCGCTGGCGGGTGCCTATGGCGTCGCGATCATCGGCGCGATGCTGGTCAACAACATCTTCATGATTGCCTGGCTGGGAGCGCAAAAGGGAACTGGCGTGCGGATCATGCTGTTGATGGCTTGCCTCGAATTGTTCATCGAACTCTCGTTCATGGTCGCCAACAGCCTGAAGATTCCCGACGGCGGTTGGCTGCCGCTCGCTGCGAGCGGCGTGATCCTGACCATCATGCTGACCTGGCGCGATGGCCGGTTGGCCGGGCTCGACCAGTTGCTACGCCGCCAGATGCCGCTGCGCTCTCTGATCGCGCTTGTCGTGGAAGAGGGGCTGAATCGGGTTCCCGGCACTGCCGTTTATCTCGATAGCAGTGCGAGCGGCGTGCCGCGCGCGCTGCAACGCACGATAGAGACTCACAAGACCATCCACGAGCGAATGGTGCTGCTGACGGTCGAGACGGGCGATGAGCCGCGGTCCCGGAAAGGCGAGCGCGTGACCGTGCGCGAACTGACACCTGGCCTGTACCGCGTGGTGGCGCGCTACGGATTCATGGAATCCTGCAGCGTTCCTTCGCTGCTGGCCGAGGCGGCAAGTGAGGGACTGCCGTTCCGCCCGTCCGAGACGATCTACATCCTGGGGCAGAAAAACATTCTCGTGACGGGACGCTCCGATCTGGCCAGGTGGCGAAAGCGCTTGTACGCGGCGATGGCGCGCAATGCGCGACCGGCGGCTTACCACTTCGGCCTGCCACCGGGGCGCGTCATCGAGATCGGTGAGCAGCTGGAAATCTAGAATCACCGCTCAACCAGGCGCCTGACCGCCTGCAGCGCAACCGATAGCGTCGGGAAATCAGCGCCGCCGATGCTGCGCATCTCCTGCACCGTGCGGCTCAGTCTGTCAGCCGTGGCGCCACGATCGGCGAGCCACGCGTGAATGGCGGCTGACGGATCCCGCCGCCCGCCGCGCGCGATGATCCGGTCGCACAGGCGGCGCTGCAGCGAATAGGCTTCCTCGCGCAGGGTCCCGCGCGCCAGCGCCTGCCAGTGGCCAGCGACCACGAGTCGCTCGATTTCGCCCCGGATCCAGTCGAGGCCGATCGTCGCGCCGAGGCCGAAATAAACGCGTGCTGCGTGCGCAATCGGCGCATGACGCGCAGCCGCGACCTCGACGATATCCACGCCTGAATGAATGGCGCCCAGGCCTGCGGCGCGCCGCGCAACGCGGGCCGGCACGCCTTCCACCGAGAATCGTTGCAGAACACGCTGGTAGCGGTCGAATTCCAGCCCCTCGATCAGCTCCGGCAATTCTCCCATCAATTTGCTGATGCCGGGCTTGAGCCGTGACACCGCGCGTTCGATGTCCAGGTCCGGGCCGAGATTGCGCAGGACCCAGTAGGTCAGGGGGCGCAGCAGGCGCGTAGTCTGGTGCGCCATGTCGTACTGCAACGGCGTAGGGACGCGGTCATCGAGCGCTTCGATGTCCGCCCACAGCTCGCGCATTTCCGTGATCTCGCGCGCTATCGCGAACGCACGTGCGATGCTGCCGATGTCCGCTCCGGTGTCCTCCTGCGTGCGGATTGCAAATACCGGCCCCATGCGGTTGACCAGGCTGTTTGTCGTCGCGGTCACGATGATCTCGCGACGCAGCTGATGCCGCAGGATCGCCTTCGGAAACAGGCGCTGCACAGGCTCCGGAAAGTAACGCGTGAGCTCGCTGCCGAGGAACGGATCCTCGGCAACGTCGGACTCGATGAGCTTGCCGGACAACCAGATCTTTGAATAGGAAAGCAGCATCGCAAGCTCGGGGCGTGTCAGGCCAAGCCCCTTGCGGTGCCGCTCCACGATCTCGTCGTCCGCGGGCAGGGCCTCCAGCGTGCGGTCCAGCGTACCGGCGCGTTCCAGGGCGCGGATCACGTGGCCGAGTTCGAAGATTCTCTCCACCGCGCGTGCCTGCAGTCCGGAGATCGCCAGACTCTGCAGGTAATTGTTGCGCAGCACGAGCTGGCTGACCTCTTTGGTCATTCGCGCAAGCAGCCGATTGCGCGCCGGCCGCTTCAGCTTGCCGGATTCCATCAATGGGCTGAACAGGATCTTGAGATTCACCTCGACGTCCGAGCAGTTCACACCCGCGGAATTGTCGATGAAGTCCGTATTGATGCGACCACCTGCCAACGCGTATTCGATGCGGCCACCCTGCGAGCAACCCAGGTTGCCGCCTTCGCCGATCACGCGGCAGCGCACGTCGCGCCCGTCGACGCGGACCGCGTCATTCGAGCGATCGCCGATTTCAGCGTGTGTTTCCTCGCTGGATTTGACGTAGGTGCCAATACCGCCATTCCACAGCAGGTCGACCGGCATTTTCAGGATCGCGCGGATCACCTCGACCGGCGCTGCGGCACTGGCGCTGATGCCGAGCATGGCGCGTGCCTCCGGTGACAGGACGATCGCCTTGTTCTGGCGCGAATGGATCCCGCCGCCCTTCGACAGCTTCTTCGGGTCGTAATCTTCCCAACCTGAACGCGGCAGGTCGAACAGGCGCTGGCGCTCGGCGTGGCTGCGCGCCGGGTCTGGAGAAGGATCGAGAAAGATATGCTGGTGATTGAACGCAGCCAGCAACCGGATGTGCGGCGAAAGCAGCATCGCATTGCCGAACACGTCGCCGGACATGTCGCCGACGCCGGCCACCGTGAATTCCTGCGACTGGATGTCAATGCCGAGTTCCCGGAAGTGACGGCGGACCGACTCCCACCCACCACGGGCGGTGATACCCATCTTCTTGTGGTCGTAGCCGGCGGAGCCGCCCGAGGCGAATGCGTCGTCAAGCCAGAACCCGTACTCGGCGGATATTCCATTGGCGACATCGGAAAATGTCGCCGTGCCCTTGTCTGCCGCCACCACGAGGTAGGGGTCGTCATCGTCGTGGCGCACTACCGCGGGCGGCGGCACGACTTTTCCGGACACGACATTGTCGGTGAGGTCCAGCAGCGCCCGGATGAATATGCGGTAGCATTCCTTGCCTTCGCGCAGCGCCTCTTCTCTCGTCCCCGGCAGGCGCCGCGGCACAAAACCGCCCTTGGCGCCGACCGGCACAATCACCGTGTTCTTGACGTTCTGCGCCTTCATCAGGCCCAGGATTTCGGTGCGGAAGTCCTCGCGGCGATCCGACCAGCGCAGGCCGCCACGCGCGACACGACCCATGCGCAGGTGCACGCCCTCCAGCTGCGGGGAATGCACGAAAATCTCGTACATCGGTTTTGGCAGCGGCACTTCCGCGACTTTGCGCGGATCGAGCTTTATCGAAAGATAGGATTTGGGTTCACCATCTGCGCCAATCTGGAAATAGTTCGTGCGCAGCGTCGCCTCGATTGCCGCAAGGAAGGCGCGCAGGATGCGGTCGTCGTCGATGCGATTCACGCCCTCGAGCAGGCGCACCAGCGCGGCGCGCTGGCGGGCCAGGACGCGGCGCCGCTCTGATCGCCTCAGTTGCGGGTCGAAACGAGCGACGAACAGGCGGAACAGCCTTCCGGCGGCGGCCGCATTGCTCGCGAGAGCCTCTTCCATGTAAGTCTGGGACAGCGGCAGCCCGAGTTGCACGAACCAGCGTGCATAGGTCCGCAACACCATCACTTCGCGCCAGCCGAGATTCGCGGCCAGCACCAGCCGGTTGAAGCCATCGTTGTCTGCGCGTCCCAGCCGGACATTGGCAAATGCCGCCTTGAAGCGCGGCCCGTCGCTGTCCAGGTCGATGCGGACGCGGCGGGGATGTTCCAGCTCGAAGTCCTGGATCCAGAAGGTACCCGTCGCCGACTCGATTTCGTAGGGCCGTTCGCTGATCAGCTTGAGACCGAGGTTCTCGATCGTCGGGAGCACATCCGAGATCGGGATCGGCCGTTCACGGCGGAACAGCCTGAAATGGACCTTGTGCGGCGGCTGTTCTTCGGGGCGGTACAGGCTCATGAACAGTCCGGACGGCTCGGAAACCAGCGCCTCGAGGCAGGTAATGTCGCCGAGCGCCGCATCGGTATCCGTGTCGTCCTGGTAGGCGGCCGGAAAGTACCGCCCCCAGTCCCGCAACAGGCGCAGCGCCTCGGTTTCATCCTGTGCAGCGAGCAGGCTGTCTTTCAGGTGATCCTGCCAGGTCCGCACGGCGTTCATGATGCTGCGCTCGAGCTCGGCCGCGTCGACGCGGCCACCGGCCTCGGGCGGCGTGCGGACCAGGATGTAAAGTCGTGCCAGCACCGACTCGGAAAGCTGAACCTGGGACTCGATCGCCGTGCCGCCGAAGGACTTCATGGCGAGTCCCTCGATGCGTTCGCGGACCTGCGTGTTGTAACGATCGCGGGGCACGAACACCAGGCAGGAATAGAAGCGCCGGAACAGGTCGCGGCGCACGAACAGGCGTACCTGCGCGCGCTCGTAGAGATTCACGACGCCACGCACGAGCCGGACCAGGTCTGCGACGCTGGCCTGGAACAGTTCGTCGCGCGGGAATGTCTCGAGCGCATGCGCCACGGCCTTGCTGTCGTGACTTGACGGCTTCAGCCCGAAATGGTCGATGACGCTCTGCACCTTGTGCCGCAGCACGGGAATTTCAGTCGGGCTGCGGCTGTAAGCGGAGGAGGTCCACAGGCCGACGAATCGCCGCTCGCCCGTTACCCTGCCGGCGGCGTCGAATGTCTTGACGCCGACGTAATCGAGATAGGTGGCCCGATGCACGGTCGCGAACGAGTTCGCCTTCGTGATCAGCAGCGGGCTGCTCGAACGCGCAAAGGCACGCACTTCGCCCTTCAGCACGACCGAGCGGACCTTGCGCCGCCGGCCGGGGCGCATCAGGCCTAGACCCGTCTTCGTGATGGGTTGCAACAAATCGTGAGCACGGCCGCGCTTGAGACGGTATTCGCGGTAACCCAGGAATGTGAAGTGCTTGTCCTCCATCCATTCGAGCAGGGCCTTGGTCTCGACGGTTTCGCTACTGCGATGCCGGGCTGTCAGCTGGCCAAGTTCCGAGATGATCTCCTTCGCCTTTTTCCGCATGCGGAGCCAGTCGCCCGTGGCGCAGCGTACGTCGTCGAGGGTGCTTCGAATGCGCTTTTCGAGTGCTGCCAGGCGACGCGGGTCGTTTTCGCGATCGACCTCGATCAACTGCCAGGACTCGAGCCTGGCACCTGCAGGAACATTGTCCAGCAACAGATCGGTCAGTTTGCCCCGCCGGTCGCGCACGACGGCGAATACCGGGTGCGCCAGCAAATGGATTGCGCGGTCACTTTGCGAACAGACGATGCCGAGCGAATCGACGAGAAACGGCATGTCGTCGGTGATTACCGCAATCACCGTGTGCGACGAGCCGAAGCCATCGCGACCCGGGTCGGGATTGAACACCCGGACTGTCGGCCGGCCCGGCCGCCGGATGCGGCCAAGCGCGAGCTGCGCCATCGCTGCGCCGGCGAGGTCGGCATCGCTGCGCTGTACGAGATCGAGTTCGGAAACGCCGTGGTAGAAAAAACGCACGAACCGGTCGGGCGCGGCCGGTAGCCGGCGGCTGCGCCTGCGGCGTGCTTGTACCGCGATACGGTCGATCAGTTCCTGCCGGGCGGCCGGGATCCTGCCAAGCATCAATTCTCCAGTCGCCCCCAGCCCATGGCGTTCGTGCCGGCTGTGTGGCACGGCAAATTATACACGCGCTGCACCAACCGGGCCGAGCAGGCCTGCGCGCCTCTGCAGGCGGGTCAGGACAATATTGAACAGCGACTGTTCCGACGGTGCGAGTTCGGATAATAGCCGCCGTTCGTACTCGAGCGCATAAGGGACGATGCGCGTGTAGACATCCCGCCCACGTGCTGTCAGCGTCAGCACGGAGCGGCGCCGATCGCTGCGGGCAAGTGCGCGCCGCACTCGGCCGGAACGTACCAGGCCGGCTAATGCGCGGCTGACAGCGACCTTGTCCATGGCGGTACGCTCTGCCACGGTGGCGGCCGACAGCCCGGGCGCGCGTGCCAGAACCGCTATGACGCGCCATTGCGGGATCGAGAGGCCGAAGCGGCGCGCATAGGCGCCGGCCAGGGCCGTCGAGACGGTGTTGGAGAGCACCGAAAGCCGGTAGGGCAGGAAGTGCTCCAGATCGAGTGCCGGGACCGCGCTCGCTGTTTCGGACATGGACGGTTTCCTGCTGGCCACGGACGGATTATAGTTACAATTGTAACTAACCTGGGAGCGATTCATGGGCGACCTGTTCGAAAACCCGATGGGTACCGACGGATTCGAGTTCGTCGAGTACACGGCGGAAGACCCGGAGCAGCTGCGGGCCCTCTTTGCACGCATGGGTTTCCCGGTCGTAGCCCGGCACCGCAGAAAGAACGTCACATTGCACCGCCAGGGCGACATCAATTTCATCATCAATGCCGAGCCCCAGGGCTTTGGCCAGCAGTTCGCCCGCGCACACGGCCCGTCGGCCTGCGCGATGGCCTTTCGCGTCAAGGACGCCGCGTGGGCGCTGCGGCGGGCCGTCGAACTAGGCGCAAAGCCGGTCGAGACCCAGGTGGGCCCGATGGAACTCCACATTCCTGCAATCGAGGGCATCGGCGGCAGCATCATCTATCTGGTGGATCGTTACGGCGACCGGACCATATATGACGTGGACTTCATGCCGGTCCGGGACCCGCAACAGTCGGTGCGCGAGGCCGGGCTGACTTTGATCGATCACCTGACGCACAACGTCCGGCGCGGCAACATGAATGTCTGGTCCGGCTTCTACGAGCGGCTGTTCAATTTCCGCGAAATCCGTTACTTCGACATCGAGGGAAAGAAGACCGGCCTGTTCAGCCGCGCAATGACGAGCCCCTGCGGCAAAATCCGTATCCCGATCAACGAATCGCAGGACGACAAGAGCCAGATCGAGGAATACATCCGCGAGTACCAGGGCGAGGGCATCCAGCACATTGCGCTGTTCACGGACGATATCTACGCGAGTGTCGATGCGCTGCGTGACAATGGCATCGAGTTCCAGGACACGCCGGGCACCTATTACGAGGGCGTCGATGCGCGGGTGACCGGCCACCAGGAGTCGCTGGCGCGCATGAAGGAGCGCCGCATCCTGATAGACGGCAGCGCCAAGGACGGTGTTCTGTTGCAGATATTCACGAAAAACGTGATTGGCCCGATATTCTTCGAGATCATCCAGCGCAAGGGCAATGAAGGCTTCGGTGAGGGCAACTTCCGCGCACTGTTCGAGTCCATCGAGCTCGACCAGGAACGTCGCGGCGTCATCTGATGCGGCGAGTGAGGTCAGGCAATGAGTGAAAAACCGGGTTTGCAGCATCGCTGCTGGAGCGATATTCCGGAGGAAGCGATGAAGGGAACCATCACAAGACGGCTGATCTCGGCCGAGCACATGATGATCGCGCAGATTGTCCTGAAGAAGGGCGACGATGTCCCGCGGCATTCACATCACAATGAGCAGATCACCTACGTCCTGACCGGCAAGCTGCGCATGCTGCTCGGTGAGCATGGCGAGCGCGAAATCATTGTGGGCGCAGGCGAAGTGCTGATCATTCCTCCGAACCTGCCCCATGCGGCCGTGGCGCTCGAGGATACGCTCGACGTCGATGTTTTTTCACCGCCGCGCCAAGACTGGCTGAACAGGACGGACGACTACCTGCGCAAGGGCTCCTGAGGCACTCTCAGATTTCCCACATGCTCCACCTGCCGAATGCGGTCACAAAGACCGCCCCGGCAATTGGCGCCACCTGCCAGTCGTGCAGCCAGGCGGCATTCAGCTGAACCCAGTCGGCGATGGCGGGATCGGTCACCATGATTTCGCCGGCAATCCAGCCGAGCAGTGCGGCGCCCAGCGCAATGATGACCGGAAATCGCGCCATGATTTTCAGCATCATGACGCTGCCGAAGACGACGATCGGAACGCTTATCGCCAGGCCGAGGACCAGCAGCACGTATTTCATGCTCGCAAGTTCCGGGGTGGAACCGACCGAGTTTGCCGCTGCGGCGACGGCGATTACGTTGTCCAGGCTCATGATCAGGTCGGCGACCAGGATGGTCCTGACCGCGATCCACAGCTTGTCGCTGGCCGAAATGTCGATGTCTTCTTTCTTTTCGACCAGTAGCCTGACGCCGATCCACAGCAACAATGCGCCACCGGCAAGCTTCAGCCACGGTAGCCCGAGCAATGCTGCGGCGAATATCGTGAGGATCACGCGCAGCGCCACCGCCGCCGTGCTGCCCCAGAACACGGCGAGCTTCTGCTGCTGAATGGGGAGCAATCGCGCTGCAAGCGCGATCATGACCGCGTTGTCACCGGATACCAGCAGGTTGATCCAGATGATCGCGCCCAACTCGACCCAGAAGACGGGCAGGCCCAGCATCTCCATCGACGGATTGTAGCGCGGGCGCGAACGGGGACGATGAGCGGGAATTCATCCGCATCCGGCATCATTCCACGCCGGCGGCAGCATCGAGGATCCAGTCGTGGAGGTACTGTGCTGCCGCGCGGTCGACAACCAGTTCGAATCGATCGGACGCTGGCCTGCGAATCAGCACCGCTGTCTGCGCCAGGCGTGTTCGGGCGCAGGATTGCGCCGCAAAGGAGCTTGCGCGCAGGTCGAGTCCGCATCCGCGCGCCAGCACCGGGCCTGCAGCTGGCCCTTCAAGCGCAAATGTCACAAGCGCATCCGACAGATCGGTGACGGCGCAGGGCAGGTTCACGCAGTCGGCACGCAGCCGCGCCACAAATTCGTCGTTCTCGCACGCGGACTGGACCAGCCAGGCATCTGGTGAGACCCACCAGTTGAGCGGATCACCGCCGGCCCAGATGTTTGGTTGCCCGGGCAAGGCCACGCCGCCAATGACAATGGCGACAGGCAGGGCGCGGGCCGATACCTGCAGTCTCACGGAAGCGCGCGACGGCAGCCGGGTG
The DNA here is from genome assembly GCA_032127975.1 of Steroidobacteraceae bacterium. Lineage (GTDB taxonomy): Bacteria > Pseudomonadota > Gammaproteobacteria > Steroidobacterales > Steroidobacteraceae > SCUD01. The sequence continues at coordinate 585 of JAQBHG010000005.1, read as the reverse complement.
ATGAGCTCAGGCATGCAACCGCTCTCTTTCCGGGTCGTAGAAGATCGTCGCGACCACGGTTGCCGCGCAGCGCTGGTCGAGGTCGTGCACCGTCACTTTCCCGCCGATGCGGTTGCGGCCACCGCGCAGCATCGCGAGCGCAATGGGCCGGCCCAGCGTTGGCGACAAGGCCGCCGACGTCACCCAGCCATCGCTGCCCTCGCTCGTACCGGGGAATCGCAGATGCGCGCCCGCAACCAGCACCCTGGGATCGTCGGCAACAAGCCCCACCAGCTGCAGGCGGTCAGGACGCAGGTTGTCGATGCGATTCAGTGAACGCTTGCCGATGAAATCCGATTTCTTCCTGATCGCAATCTCTCCCCAGCCGACATCGGCAGGCGAGGTCGTGCCGTCGGTATCGATGCCGATGTGCAGGAAACCCTTTTCGAGGCGCAGCAGCAGCATGGACTCGACGCCGTATGGCACGACACCCAATTCCTTTCCTGCTGCCATCAGCTCGCGCCAGAGCCTTGCGCCATGGCGTGCGGGTACGTTGACTTCGAAGCCGAGTTCGCCGGAATAGCTGACCCGATAGAGGCGCGCCGG
>JAQBHG010000004.1:0-17289 GCA_032127975.1 Steroidobacteraceae bacterium | reverse complement strand
GCCAGCGAGAACATCAGCCACTTCTGGCCGGCGTCCTCGAAGTTCACGTGCACCTGCCGGTTCTCCCCATTGCCCTCGAAACGAAGGATCGTGCCCTCGCCGAACTTGGGATGGCGCACGCGGGTGCCGAGGCGCATGGGCGTTTCCTCGCCGGCGGGTGGGGGTGCGGCACGCGACCTTCGTTGCGGCGCGCCGCTCCCTATGTCGGTGCCGCGACGGACGATGGCCGGTCCGGGGGCGGCGTACAGCGGCCGGCTGATGGAAATCCTGGGCCGGATTTCCTCGATCGCCTCGGGCGGCAGTTCCGACAGGAAACGCGACGGGTCGCGGTAGGACGTGTGCCCGAAGATGCGCCGGCTTTCCGCGTGGGTGAGGTACAGTCGCTGCATTGCGCGGGTGAGGCCCACGTAGCACAGGCGCCGTTCCTCGGGCAGCTTGTCGGCGTCGAATGCGGAGCGTTCCGACGGGAACAGCCCTTCCTCCAGGCCGACGATGAACACGGTCGGAAACTCGAGGCCCTTGGCCGCGTGCAATGTCATCAACAGCACACAGTCGAGTCCCACCGCGGCCTGTGTCTCGCCGGATTCAAGGGTGGCGTGGGCGAGGAATGCGGGCAGCGGTGCCAGGCCGTCGTCATTCTCCGGGACGAATCCTTCGGCGGCATTGACGAGTTCGTCCAGGTTCTCGACCCGCGCCTCGCCCTTGTTATCCTTCTCCCGCGCATGGTGGGCGCGCAGACCCGAATTCTCGATGACCACTCGCACCTGCTCGTGCAGCGGAAGTTCCGCGACCTCGGCGGCAAGGCTATCGATCAGGGCGAAGAATCCCTTGAGTGCACCGGCTGCGCGGGACGGCAGCTCAGGAAGGAGAGCTTGCCCGGCGTCCCACAGGGGCTGGCCCTTTTCCTTTGCGGCTGCGCGGAGCAGGTTGACGGTCGCGTTACCGATGCCGCGTGTGGGCAGGTTAACGATGCGCTCGAATGACAGGTCATCACCACGCACCTGCGTCAGACGCAGATAGCTGAGCGCGTCCTTGATTTCGGCGCGCTCGAAGAACCGCAGCCCACCATAGACGCGATACGGCATGCGCGCCGCCATCAGCGCCTCCTCGAAGGCGCGCGACTGGGCATTGGAGCGATAAAGCACCGCCGCTGCCGCGAGCGGCAGGCCGCTCTGCTGGTGTTCGCGGATCCGCTCGAGCACGAAATCGGCCTCGTCGCGCTCGTTGAATGCAGCGTAGACGCGGATCAGATCGCCGCCCTTGGCCGAGGTCCACAACTCCTTGCCCATGCGATCCGTGTTTTTCGCGATGATCGCGTTGGCTGCGCCGAGGATCACCGCTGTCGAGCGATAGTTCTGCTCGAGGCGGCAGACAGTTGCCGAAAAATCGCGGCGAAAGTGCTGCATGTTCTCGACACGCGCGCCCCGCCAGCGGTAAATGGACTGGTCGTCGTCGCCGACCACGAATGGGATGCCCGGCGGACCGGCGAGGAATTTCAGCCAGTCGTACTGGACGCTGTTGGTGTCCTGGAACTCATCCACTAACAGGTGCCGGAAGCGTTCTCGGTAATACGCGCCGAGATCCGCGATGTCGCGCAGGGTCTCGAAGCTTCGCAGCAGCAATTCCGCGAAGTCCACGACGCCCAGCTGCTCGCAGCGCTGCTGATACTGTTCGTAGAGCCTGATCAGCTGCTGGCGCGTCGGGTCACCGCGGTCGTCCAGGCGTTTCGCGCGTCTGCCCTCGTCCTTGTGGGCATTGATGAATCCCTGCACTTCACGGGGAACCCAGCGTTGCTCGTCGAGATTCTGCTCGCGGATGAGCTTGCGCACGAGTCGGTGCTGGTCCTCTTCATCGATGATCTGGAAGGACTGCGGCAGGCCGGCCTCGCGCCAATGACGGCGCAACAGCCTGTGGGCAATGCCGTGGAATGTCCCGACCCACAACGCGCCGCCGGGCATGTCCAGCAGCGATTCGATGCGTCCGCGCATTTCCGCGGCCGCTTTGTTCGTGAATGTGACCGCCATCAGGCCGTGCGGCGATACACCGTGCTCGCGGATCAGCCAGGCGGCGCGATGCGTCAAGACGCGTGTCTTGCCGCTGCCGGCGCCGGCCAGTACGAGGATGGGAACGAGCGGCGCGGTGACGGCTTCGCGCTGGGCTTCGTTCAGCGATTCGAGTAGGTCGTGGCTGGGCATCGGGCGCGCATTCTAGCAAGCGTTCCGCCTGTTACCGAGGTGTCGCTTGCTGCGTGTCCTCGGTGAAATTCACGAGGGCAAGCGCGAGTGCAATGACCACGGGGCCCAGGAACATCCCGATGACGCCGAAGGCGATGAGGCCGCCCAGCACGCCGATGAATACCGCGAGCGTCGGCACGACAGCGCGGCCCGAGATCAGCAACGGTTTCAGGAAGTTGTCCAGGGTGCTGACCACGAGGCCGATCACCGCCAGAATGATTGCGGCGACATAGCGGCCCTGGAACAGGAGCACGGCGACCGCCGGCGCCCACACCAGCGCCGTGCCGCCGAAGGGCACGATGGAAAGCACTGCGGCGATTACGCCGAATACGACGGGCGCGGGGAGTCCGACGACCGCGAATCCGATGCCGAGCAGCAGGCCCTGGATTATCGCGGTCAGGACCGTACCCAGCACGACGGCGCGGGTCACGGACCCAAGCCGATTCCGCAGTTCGTCCCGTCTCGAGGGTTCAAGCGGCACGAGGTTAATCGCTGCGCGCGCCATTCCCTGGCCATCGCGTATGAAGAAGAACAGCAGGAACAGCATCACGGTGAAGTTCAGGACCGTGCCGAGCGCGCCAAGCAGTGCCGCGCCTCCAAGGGCCGCGAGCCGCTCGAAAAGCGCCTGTGCGGTCCTGAGCAGCCAGGCCTGCGCGTCGGCCGCGCTGATGCTGGCGTACTGGTCGAGCCACGCGAGCGCGGGGCCGAGCAGCGGCAGGTCGGCCAGCTCGGGAACGCCCTGGCCATGATGCTGTTCAAGCCAGCCCTGCAGCAGGGCCGCGAGGCCGGCCGCCTGCCTGCCGAAGGCAACGGCGAGTGTCGCCAGCGGGCCGATGAACATCAGCAGCACGAATATCGTCAGCAATGACGCGGCGACGGAGGCGCGGCCGCGCAGCAGGACAGCGAGGCGCGCCTGCGCGGGCTGCAGCAGGAATGCCAGGAAGATTGCCCAGGCGAGTGGCGCGAAGAATGGCTCGAGGATCTGGTACATCAGGGCCGCGAGCAGCGCGAGGCCTGCAACCGCGAGCACACGTTCGTAAAATCGCGTGTCCGGGGACTCACCCATGCGCGACACCGCTACAGTGCCGCGCGGATGCGTGCGGCATGCGCTGCAAGCACCGCCGGGTCCGCCTGCTTCGCTGCATGGATGCCCAGATCCTTGCCCGCGTAGCGCGGAATGACATGGATGTGAAGATGAAACACGCTCTGTCCCGCCGCGGCACCGTTCAGTTGCGCGATCATGATCCCGGGTGGCGCGAAGGCCTTCTTCACGGCGCGCGCGACAATCTGCGCGGTGCGCATCGCAGCTGCCGCCGCTTCCGGCGAGGTCGAGAAAATATCCTCGCCGGCGGATTTCGGGATCACCAGCGTGTGGCCCTCGGCCTGCGGCATGATGTCCATGAATGCAAGGGTGTCGGCGTCCTCGTAGACGCGATGACAGGGAATTTCCCCGCGGATGATGCGGGCAAAGATGTTGTCAGCGTCATAGGCCATCGAGGCGCTCCGGTTCCAATTCGATCGTGAGCAGGCAGTGATCGGGCCAGCGCCCGCCCTGCGGGTAATCCCAGACTTTGTATGAGCCGGCCACCAGTGCACTGGAAAGTCTTCGGCCGAGCACGAAGTAGTCGATAGGCTGGCGTGCGCCATGGCCGTTGCCGCAGGCGACGGCTCCATGTTCGACACCGGGATTCAGGAGCTCCGCCCCCGGCGGGTCGCCGTCGTTGATTTCCGGCCAGATCGCCACGGTCCGGCCAACCGCGTCACGCGCGACTTCCTGCTCGAGGTCGAAACGGCGGTTGAAGTCTCCGATCACGGCAAATGCATTGCCGGCGCGTGCGCGCCGGTCGATCCAGTCCTCCAGTATCGGCACTTGCTGCTGGAGCCGCCGGCAGGCGTCGCGTGGCTCGCTGAGCGGATCGCTGTTGCAGGCCGACTTCAGGTGCACGGCCAGCAAACGGATGGCGCGGCCGGTGCCAGGATAAAGTGTCAGGTCTGCGCCGCGGCGCACGTAATCGTCGAGGCCAAGCGCGCGGTAATCGCGGTCGCAGCGATGCGGAATGCCGCGGCGGACCGCGAAGCCGACATTCTGCACATTGTGCCGGGTCGTGAAGCAGAAGACGTATTGCGGAAATATCCGCTTCGCCACTTCGCGCCCGTCCGTCTCCTGCAATGCGATGACGTCGAGTTCCGCTCCGCCCGCAAAATCACGGAGCCGCGCCAGGTCGCGCTCGCTCCAGCGCCCCTTGGGGACCAGGTCGCAGGGAAATGTCCGGTCGTCGCCACCCGCGCGTTGCTGCTTTCCGAAGCAGTTTCCGGCATGCGCATCGAATGTTGCGGGAGTCATCATCCATTCGAGATTCCAGGTCCCGACACGCAGCCGGTCCGGGTCGCCTGCCGCGGGTGTCGCCGCCGCGAGCGCGAGGACGAGTGCGGCGACGCGGATCATTCGCCGGGCTTGCGCCGGTTGGCGACGAGATCCTGGACCACGGCCGGATCCGCGAGTGTCGACGTGTCGCCGAGCTGGTCGTGCTCGTTCGCCGCGATCTTGCGCAGGATGCGCCGCATGATCTTGCCGGATCGCGTCTTCGGCAGCGCCGGAGCCCACTGGATGAATTCGGGCTGCGCGATCGGCCCGATTTCCTTGCGCACCCACTGTGTCAATTCCTTGCGCAGCGCTTCGGAGGGCTGCTGGCCCGTGATCAGTGTGACGAAAGCATAGAGGCCCTGGCCCTTGATGTCGTGCGGGAAGCCGACGACCGCGGCTTCCGCCACTTTCCCATGTGCAACGAGTGCGCTTTCGACCTCGGCGGTGCCGATGCGATGGCCGGACACGTTGATGACATCATCCACGCGGCCCGTGATCCAGTAATAGCCGTCCTCGTCGCGACGCGCGCCGTCGCCGGTGAAATACTTGCCGCGAAAAGTCTTGAAGTAGGTGTCGATGTAGCGCTGGTGGTCGCCGTAGACGGTGCGCATCTGGCCGGGCCAGCTGTCCAGGATCACCAGGTTGCCGTCGGCGACGCCCTCGAGTTCCCGGCCCTCCGCATCCACGAGCCCCAGGCGCACGCCCGGCAACGGCAGGGTTGCCGAGCCGGCTTTCAGTGCCGTCGCACCGGGCAGTGGCGATATGAGTATTCCGCCGGTCTCGGTCTGCCACCAGGTGTCCACGATCGGGCAGCGGCTGTCTCCGACCACGCGGTAGTACCACTCCCAAGCCTCCGGATTGATCGGTTCGCCGACAGTGCCCAGGAGGCGCAGGCTCTTGCGCGAGCAGGCCTTGACCGGTGCATCGCCGTCGCGCATCAGTGCGCGGATCGCCGTCGGCGCTGTGTAGAAAATCGTGACTTTGTGCTTGTCCACGACCCGCCAGAAGCGGGAAACGTCCGGATAGTTCGGCACGCCCTCGAACATCAGGCTGGTCGCGCCATTCGAAAGCGGGCCATACACGATGTAGCTGTGGCCCGTGACCCAGCCGACGTCCGCCGTGCACCAGTAGATGTCTTCCTCGCGGTAATCGAACACACAGGAAAACGTGAAGTTCACGAAGACGAGATAGCCGCCGCTCGTATGCAACACGCCCTTTGGCTTTCCGGTAGAGCCCGAGGTGTAGAGGATGAAAAGAGGATCCTCCGCATTCATGCGTTCGGGCTCGCAGGCAGGCTTCTGCGCCGCGGTTATTTCGTGGTACCAGAGGTCGCGGCCTGCGACCCAGTTGACCTTGCCGCCGGTGCGGCGCACGACGATGACGTTCCTGACCTTCAGCCCGCGCGACGAGATCGCCGTGTCCACATTCGCCTTGAGCGGGATCGCCTTGTTGCCGCGCACACCCTCGTCGGCAGTGATCACGAGCGTCGATTCGCAGTCGTGTATCCGGCCCGCAAGCGATTCCGGCGAGAAGCCGCCGAATACGACGGAGTGCACGGCGCCGATGCGCGCGCAGGCCAGCATCGCGACCGCAGCCTCGGGGATCATCGGCATGTAGATCGTGACGCGATCACCCTTGGCGACACCTGCTGCGCGCAGCGCATTGCCGAAGCGGCAGACGTCGGCATGCAGTTCGCGGTAGCTGATCGCGCGCGAATTGCCGGGATCGTCACCCTCAAACAGCAGCGCCGTCTTGTCGCCGCGGCTGGTGAGCTGGCGGTCGAGGCAGTTGACGGAGACATTCAACTCGCCGTCCTCGAACCAGCGCACCCGAAAGTCCGCCGGATCGAATGAAGTGTTCCTGATGCGGGTCGGGAACCGGATCCAGTCGAGGCGTTTCGCGATGCGCGCCCAGAATCCTTCCGGGTCCCGGACGGATTCCTTGTACATCGCGTCGTAGTCCGCGGCCTTAACCCGGGCGTCCCTGGCGAAGGCTTCCGGAACAGGGTGTTTGTGTACGTCCATGGCGCCAATTCTAGCGGCATTGATGCAGGTCAAGGCACCGGTTGCGCCGATTCGTAAGCTGAATGAGGGGCTGCAGGAGCGCGCCATGAACAGACTTTTGTTGCTTTCACTGCTATTCATCGCGCATGCGGCTGCCGGCGAAGGGCTAAACACGCTTGTGACGGACGGCAAGGCGGGGCTCGACCTGCGCTACCGTTACGAAAGCGTAGAACAGACGGGCAAGCCCTCGACCGCAAGCGCGAATACCCTCCGGCTGCGACTGAATCTGGCGTCCGGCAGCGTCAACGGATTTTCCGGATTTGCGGAGTTTGACCATCTGCAGGTCATCGGCGGCGAACATTACGACAGCACGCGGAATGGCCTGACGAATTATCCCGTTGTCGCGGATCCCGAGGGCACGGACCTGAATCAAGCCTACCTGCAGTATGCGGGCCAGGCCGGCACGACGCTCCGTCTCGGTCGCCAGCGTATCCGCCTGGATGGCGAGCGGTTCATCGGCTCCGTCGGCTGGCGTCAGAACGAGCAGACGTTTGATGCGTTCTCGCTGGAAACGAAGGCGCTGTCCGGCGTCACCGCTACTTACGCCTATGTCGACCAGGTGCGCCGCGTATTCGGGCCGGATTCCGGGTCACCCGCGGAAACTTTCGATAGCGACAGCCATGTCCTGAATCTGAAGTTGACCAAACTCCCGGTTGGCACGCTGACGTTGTACGGATATCTCCTGGACTTCGATGGCGCACCGGAGCTGTCGGCGAACACTTATGGGGTCCGCTACGATGGCAGTCATGCGCTCGGCGAGAAAATGAAATTTGGCTGGGCACTCGAATACGCGCATCAGCAGGATGCCGGCGATAATCAGGCCAGCATCGACGCCGACTACAACCTCATCGAGCTAAGTCTCAAAGCTTCAGCGGCCGGTGTCGTCGTCGGTCGGGAAGTATTGACTGGCGAATCCGGCGCCTTCACGGTGACGACCAATCCCGCTTTCCAGACCCCTCTCGCGACACTGCACAAATGGCAGGGCTGGGCCGACAAGTTCCTGACGACGCCAAGCGCCGGCATCGAGGACACTTACGTCGGGCTTAACGGGAGTTTTGCGGGCTTCAATGGCCAGGCCGTCTGGCACGACCTGAAGGCGGAAGCCACCAACCAGGAGTACGGAACGGAGCTCGATCTGTCGGTATCCAGGAAATTCGCGAAGCGCTACGAAGTGCTGGTCAAGTACGCCGATTATTCCGAGGATGGCCTGTTCACGGACACGCGAAAATTCTGGCTGCAATTCGGCGCAGCGTTCTGAGGCCTTCGCTTACAGCGCGGCTTCCCTGAAGGTGTCGCAGGCCTCGAGACTGCCATCGTCGAAGCCATTGCGGAACCAGCGGGCGCGCTGTTCCGATGTGCCGTGCGTGAAGGAATCCGGAACGACCTGACCCCCGGCGCGCCGCTGCAGCCGGTCATCGCCGACGGCACTCGCGGCAGCGAGCGCTTCCTCGATGTCCCCAGGCTCGAGAATGGCCGAAGTCTGCTCCGCATGCCGCGCCCAGAGACCAGCGTAGCAATCCGCCTGCAGTTCCAGCCGGACACTCATCTGGTTGGCTTCAATCCCATCCACGCGCTGGCGCAGCTCCTGGATGCGTCCCGACGTCCCGAGCAGGTTCTGCACGTGGTGTCCCACTTCGTGCGCAACGACATAAGCGCGCGCAAAATCGCCGCCGGCGCCGAGGCGCTGGTCCAGCTCGTCGAAGAATGACAGGTCGATGAACACGCGCTCATCTGCGGGGCAGTAGAACGGGCCAACGGCAGCCTCGGCAAGACCGCAGCCAGAATCGACGACGCCTGAGAACAATACGAGTTTCGGCGCGCGATAGCCGCCGTGCAATGCCGCCATTACCCCGCCCCAGACATCCTCGGTATCCGCCAGCACGACGGCGATCTGCTCGCGCCGCTCCGCCTCGGTTGCAGTTTCACGATAAGGTTCCGAAGCATCCTGTCCCGAGCCGACCTGGGCCGTCTGCACGCCACTGAGCAACACTGCGGGATCCACGCCGAAATACATGCTGATCAGGTATACGGCGACCAGGCCGATTCCCCCGATTCCTGCGGTCCGGCCGACGCGCAGCCCGCGCCGGTCCTCGATGTTGTCGCTCTGCCTGCGTCCGCGCCAGCGCATGGTTTTCCTTCGCTGCCGCGGGGGCTATTCCCCCGGGGGCAAGGCCTTGTCGGGCCAGCCGTCGCGCAGGTGCAGGTCGCGCTGCGGGTAGGGGATCGTGATACCTGCGGCCTCGAACAGGTCCCAGATCTCGAGGTGCAGGTCCGAACCCACGTTGTTGATGCCGTCTTCCGGGTCGCGGATCCAGTAACGCAGCTCCAGCGAGATGCCGTTGTCGGCGAAGCCCATGACGCGGCTCGCGGGCGCCGGATCTTTCATGACGCGTGGATGCCTGGTCGCGGCCTCGAGCAGCAGGCGCAGTGCTTCCCGCGGATCGTCCTGGTAGCTGATCTGTACCGGCAGCTTGAGCCGGATCGCGCGGTCGCTGTAACTCCAGTTCACGACTTCGGAGCTGATCACGTTCTCATTGGGTATCAACGTGTCCACGCCATCGCGGTCGCGCACGACGATGTAGCGCGCGCGCAGCTCCTTCACGACCCCGAATCGCTGGCCGATCGTGATGACGTCACCCTGGCGTATCGAGCGGTCGCCGACCAGGATGAAGCCGCTGACGAAATTCGCGGCGATGCGCTGCAGGCCGAAGCCCAGGCCGATGCCCAGCGCGCCGCCGAAAACCGCCAGTGCCGCGAGGTCGATGCCGACCGCATTGAGGCCGAGCAGGCCCGCGATCAGCAGCAGGAACAGCCGCACGAACTTGGCGATGCCGACCCTGAGGCCGATCGAAATCTCATGCGAGGACATCAGTCCACGGGTCGCGATCGTGCCGAGATATCCGCCCACCATCAGGAACACGAACAACGTGAGGATGGCCTTGAAGGCGTCCAGCAGGGAGAAGCCCTTCTTGCCGATCGGGATCGCCACGCCGTCGAGCGCTGCGGCCACCGGTTCCATCCAGCCCAGCAGGTACATGGCGACCAGCAGCCAGGCAATCCAGGTGATCAGGTGTTCCGACGCGGCCAGCAGCGGCCCCGGCTGCAGTACCCGCTTCAGGACATCGATCAACAGGCGGATCGCGGCGAGCGTGAGCGCAAGTATGGCGAGGATCGACACGAACCCATGCGGTAACGCGGCCCGCTGCAGTACCGCACCGGCTGCGACGGCTATCAGTCCCAGACAAGCTGAAAATGCGATGCGATCGCTCAGCGTAGCGACAATCTCAAGCGGGGACCCGGCGCCCGCCTTGCCGGTGCTTTCGAAGTACTTGCGCAGGCCGTGCGCCGCCAGCCACGAAAACGCGACGGCCATCAAGATGACGCCGATCTGCCACCATTGGTCTGGCTGCTGCAGGCGTGCCAGCCCCTCTGCATAGAAATCCTTTGCGAATCCCCAGATGTCGTTCATGTCGGCCTGCCTCCGGCGCGAACCATAGCGCGCCGGCGGTCGTTAGGCGAATGGCGAATTCCATTGGCCTCTGGCGGTTTCACCGATGGCCACGCATCATTGCGCTCCGGGGGCAAGGGAGAATCTGCCATGAGCGATGTTTCCTTCATGCTGCTGCTGGTCGCCGGCATCTTCCTGATCGGCGCGCTCGGGGAGGTGGTTTTTGCGAGGACCCGCGTACCCGATGTGGTCTGGCTGATTGTCTGCGGCTGGATCCTCGGCCCGCTGCTCGGGATCCTGAGCAAGTCGCTGCTGCTGGAAATCGCCCCGTACTTCGCCGCTTTCGCGCTCATCGTGATCCTCTTCAATGGCGGCACGAGTCTCAAGCTGGATACCGTCGCGCGCACCGCGCCGCGCGCGCTCACGCTCGCGCTGGTCGGATTTGCGATGTCCGCCGCAGCCGTCGCGGTCGTCAGCATGGGTGCGCGCGAGATCGGGATCCTGGCGCCGGAGTGGACCTGGCTGCACGGGGCGATGCTCGGATCGATACTCGGAGGTTCGAGCTCCATCATAGTCATGCCGGCGATGGCGATCGCCCGCGTCGAATCGAGCGTCTCGGACCTGGTCAGCCTCGAGTCCGCGTTCACCGACGCGCTCTGCGTCGTTGGTGCAAGCGCGTGCATGGCGATACTGCTGCACCAGACCGGATCGGAAGCGGGCACCGCACTCGTGCTGCTGAAGTCCTTCGGTCTCGCTTTCGGTGTGGGGGCGGTGGCCGGGCTGCTCTGGTTGTTCCTGCTGCACCTGCTTCGCGATGCCGAGCACGCATATCCGATCACGCTGGCCGGACTGTTGCTGCTCTATGTCGGCGTCGAATTTCTGGGTGCCAGCGCTGCCATGGGAATACTGACCTTCGCGGTGATTGTCGGAAATGCCAGGCTCTTCAGCCGGCGGCTCGGCATGGTGACCGACATCGACCTGGGCATGGGGGTTCGCGGATTCCACAGCCAGATGGCGTTCATCGTGAAGTCGTTCTTCTTCGTGATGATCGGGGCCCTGCTGACGCCCCCCTGGCCGCTGGTCGCGCTCGGCATCCTGCTGGCTGCGATCCTGTACGCGGCGCGCGTACCGGCGGTACGCGCGGCGACATTGGGATCCGATCTCGGCCCTGCGCAACGTGCGTTGGTTGGGGTCTGCATGCCGCGCGGCCTGGCCGCGGGTGTGCTGGCGACCGTTCCGATGGCGGCTGGAGTTGTCGCAACCACGGAGCTGCCGGTCGTCGTGTTCACCTGCATCGTGGCGACAATCGCGATTTTCGCGGTGGGACTGCCGCTGGCTGGCCGCCGGCTTGCGAAGGCGGCGCCGCTTGCCGATGCCCCGGAATCCGCGGCAAGCACGGACGTCGCGCCCTGACGGAATTCAGAGCAGTCCGTACTTTCTGGCCAGCAGCCAGGTCAGGGTAATCCACATCAGCACGGCGAGCGGCAGCCCGGCGCGAACGAAATCCTTGAACCGGTAGCCCGCCACGGACATGACCAGCAGGTTGGTCTGGTAGCCCATCGGCGTTGCGTAGCTGATATTGCAGCCGAACAGCACGGCCAGCACGAAGGGCCGGGGGTCCGCGCCAAGGGTCGTGGCCATCGCGATCGCGATCGGCGTGCCAATGATTGCGGCGGCGTTGTTCGATACGAAGTTCGTGACCACGGCCATCAGCAACATGAGCAGCGTAATCATTGCGGCGGGCGGGATGATGCCGCCAAGGGCAGCCAGGCCGTAACCGGCCATCGCGATCAGGCCGGTTGCGCTGAGCGCCTCGCCGAGTGCGAGACTCGCGACGACGATCATCACGACCTTTGATGACAGCGCATCGGTCGCTTCCTGCCAACGCAGGCAGCCCGTCAGCAGCATGGCGGCAACGCCTACCGCCGACGCCAGCACCATCGGCAGCAACTTGGTCCCCGCTATCAGGATGACGCCTGCCAGTATCGCGAGCGCGAGCGGGGCGCGCCGGGTGTGGGGAATTTCCAGGGTCGCATCGAGGATCAATACGCCAGGAGCTGCGCGCAGCCGTTCGATTCCTTCCCTGGTGCCGCGCAGCAGCACGACATCGCCGGGCCGCAACAAGGCGACAGCGGGATCCAGGGCGGATTCACCGCCCGGGCGATGCAACCCGATGACGGACAGGCCATGTTCGTCGCCGAATCGGGTGGCGGCCAGCATGGTGCCGCCCAGGTCGGAATCCGAGGCAATCAGTGCCTGCGCCAGCTTCTGGCCGGGCTCCGGCGCGGTCTCGTCGTGTTCGCGCGCATGTAGCCAGGCGCCCAGCACAGTCGCATATTCGCGCAGCTGCTCCGGTGAGTCGTGCAGGAGCAGCTGGTCTCCCGCCTTGAGGGTCAGCGTAGGCAGTCGCGCAATCTCTATCCTATTGCGCACCAGCCCGCGCGGCTTCAGGAGCGGGTGCTTTTTCAGAACCTCGCGCAGTTCGCGGCCGGCCGCATAGCCGCCCTCCCGGAGGATGAGCGACGCATCGAAAGCCAGGGGAACTACATTCGGTCGGTCGCCTATGCCCTGTGGCAGTAGTCGTGGCACGACCAGCCAGAGATACGGCAATGCGATGGCAGCCGCGATCGCGACCATGGGCGCGAAATCGAACAGGCCGAATGCCGGCAGGCCCTGCTTCTCGGCGATGCCGACCACCAGCAGGTTTGTCGAGGTACCGATCGTCGTCGCCATGCCACCGATCAAAACGGCGTAGTTCATCGGCAGCAGCGTGCGTGTCGCACTCGAGCCAGTGCGTGCGGCGACTGCGACCAGCACCGGCATCATCAGCACGACGATTGGCGTATCGTTCATGACGCCGCTCGCGAGCATGCAGAAAATCAGCATCAGCAGGAATGCGAATTGCGGCGCGAAGGACCAGATTCGCGCAAGCTGGCGCACGATGGGCTCGAGGGCACCGGTCGCGACCAGGCCACGGCCGAGGACCATCAGGAAGCAGATCGTGACAAGGGCGGTATTGCCGAAGCCGGCCAGGAATTGCTCGGGGCCCAATGGCCGATCGCCGGCGGCGTAGGGAAACACGCCAAACAGCAGCATCAGCGCCAGCAGCGACAGCAGGGCGGTGCTTTGCACCGGCAGCTGTTCCTTCGCGAACAGCCAGAACGTACCGAGAGTGATCGCCAGTACGGCGAGTGCGTGCCAGTCGATCAGGCTGAGAAAATCGAAGTCCATTCCCGCATCTTACTGGAGCATCGTCCCGCGGGTGTCAGGCGGCTGCGGGCTGCAGTGCGAGCAAAGTGTCGCCGGCGGCAATGGTCGCCTGTGGCTCCCAGAAGCCGACCGGTTTTCCTTCCCGCAGTATCCGCAAGACCATCACGCCATCCACGACACCGGCGCGCTGACCTATCTCACTTTCCGTTGCTGCTCGCTCCACCAGCAGCAGGCGGCCACCTGAGCTCAGCACGTCAAGTACGAAGTCGTTGATGTGCCGGTGAGTGACGGAATCCGCCAGCAGGTAGCCGGCTAGCCGCGATGGCGTCACGGTCGTGTCGGCGCCGGCCTGCCGCAGCAACGGGCCGTTCTCTTCTTCACGCACCGCGGATATCACGCGGATCTTGGGATTCAGTTGCCTGATCGTCAGAATCACCAGCGCATTCGTGTCATCACGGCCGGTGGCGACGATGATTGCCGCGGCGCGATCGACGCCAGCGTCCTGCAGCGTTCGCTGCAATGTCGCATCGCCGCGCAGCCCGATGTGGCCCGCTTCGGCCGAATTTTTCAGCAGCGCATCATCCGTGTCGATGACGACGACATGCTCTCGGTCCGTGCCGCGGTTGACCAGTTCCGCGGCAGCAGTGCGGCCGCTGTGGCCATAGCCGCAGATGATGATGTGATCACTCAATTTCCGCTGCAGTCGCATCATGCGTATCCGCTCCAGTCCCTTGTGGAAAAAAAGCTCGAAGGCAATGCCGACGAACACCAGCCAGACAATCAGTCGTGCCGGGGTCAGGATGATCGCATCGATCAGTCGCGCTCGCTCGGTCACCGGCACGATGTCGCCGTAGCCGACGGTCGTCAGGCTGATGACCATGAAATACAGCAGGTCGAGGAACGACAGCTCGCCATCAATCATGTCGCGGATACCGTCGCGCTCCAGCCACAGCACGGTGAGCACGACCGCAAGGAGCACGAATACAAAGATCGCCCGTGCCGCCATGGCCCGCCCAGGGCGTGACTCCGCAACCGTGAAAAGTGTCTTTTCGAACTGCGCCTGGCGCCGCAGCCTGCGCATTCGGTTTGCGAATCGATTGATCACGCCCGGTGCCGGCGGTTCAGCTTATGCCGCGTGGCAGGTAGTGGTCGATCAACAGCGCGGCAAATAGCAACGCCAGGTAATTGATCGAATAACGGAATGTGCGCATCGGCAGGTCGGCGCGATCCGTGACCCTGAGTGCCCAGGCGTGGCGCAGGAATACCGCATCGAGCACCAATGCCGTCGCGAGATAGGGAAGCCCCGCCATGCCCGTCAGCCAGGGCATGACCGTCACGACAGTCAGCAGGATCGTGTAGTACCAGATGAAGAGTTTCGTGTATTCGATGCCGTGGGTGACGGGCAGCATCGGGATGCCGACGCGTGCGTATTCGTCGCGGCGCGCAATCGCGAGCGCCCAGAAATGGGGCGGCGTCCAGGCGAAAATAATCAGGAACAGCAGCAGCGCATCGGAGTGCATTTCACCGGTGACCGCAGTCCAGCCGAGGACCGGCGGGGCCGCGCCAGCTGCTCCGCCGATCACGATGTTCTGCGGCGTCGCGCGTTTGAGCCACACGGTGTAGACAACGGCGTAACCGATCAGCGAGAGAAATGACAGGATCGCTGTGAGCGCGTTGACCAGGAGCGCCAGGATCAGCATCGAACCGGCTCCCAGGACGAACGCAAAGGCGAGCGCATAAGACTCGGACACCGTGCCTCGCGGCAATGGGCGTCTGCGGGTGCGCGCCATTTCCGCGTCGATGCGCCGGTCCAGCACATGATTGATTGCGGCGGCTGATGAGGCCGCGAGCGCGATGCCGATCGTGCCCCACACCATCGCACCGGCCGGGGGGAAGCCCGGCACGGCGAGGAACATGCCGACGATCGCGGTGAACATGATCAACGAGACGACCCTGGGCTTGGTCAGCTCGAGGTAATCGCGGGCCCTGGCCCAGATGACCGGTGTTGCCGCGCTGCTGGCGCTGTGTTCCCTGGGATTCATCGCGGTCGGAAGATGCTAGCACAGCCCATGTTCTGCGCTCCGGCGCGGAATTGTTCCGGCCGCGAACTCAGGAGCGCAGGCGGACCGGCCCGCCTGCGGGGCGCGGGGCCAGGCAGCGTAGCAGCGCGACCATAGCGAGCACGACCGCTGCGGCGCCGGCATTGTGCAGGGTGCCGAGCCAGAGCGGCCAGCCCCGCCACACCAGATTCATGCCAATCAGGACCTGAAGTATCAGCGCGACCAGAACGGCCGTTCCGGCTGCGCGCGTAAACAGCGTCTGGCCGCGCCGCCAGACCCCCATGACGAGCAGCAACAATACGAGCGCAGTCACGTATGCGCCCAGCCGGTGTGAATAATGAATGGCGACGCGCGCGGGCCCGTCGAGCACACCGCCCTCGTAATCGATGCCCAGCCCCCGCCACAACACGAATGCATTCGCAAAATCCATGTCGGGCCACCAGGTCCCGTGGCAGGCCGGGAATTCCGCGCATGCCGCAGCGGCGTAATTGGTACTGGTCCAGCCGCCGAGCGAGATCTGCGCGACCACGACGGCCATGGCGACGATCGCAAGATTGCGCACCGGTCGTTCGGCGGCCTTCAACTCGCGCCGTTCCGGCGTGAGCGCCAGCCACCACAACAGGGAAAGGGTCGCAAGACCACCCAGCAGATGCAGTGTCACGATCAGCGGTTTCAGCAGCAGCGTCACGGTCCACATGCCGAGCAGTGCCTGCAGCACGACCAGCGCGACGATGACCCAGGGCAATACGCGCGGCTGCGCCGGGTCGCGTCGATTCCAGACCGAGAAGGCCGCGAGGCCAAGGATCACGAGCCCGAGCGCACCCACGATGTAACGGTGCACCATCTCATTGAGCGCCTTCTGATAGGCGCCGACATCGCCGGCGATTTCGGCTGCCTGCGACGGATGCACCTGTCCGTAGCAGCCTGGCCAATCCGGGCAGCCGAGGCCGGCGTTGGTCAGCCTTACCCAGGCACCGACCACCACCACGATCGCGCAAAGGAGGGTTGCGACCAGGGCAGCGCGGCGAAACCACTTCAGCGTCGAACTCATGCGCGAACTCTAGCCGATACTCGACAGGCGTAGCAGCCGTTCGAGGTCCTTGAGCAGGCCCCGGGCCTCGCCGCTGGCCGAGTGGCGCATCATGAGGTTTCCGAGCGGATCGACGACGTAGATTGAGGCTGAGCCATAGGGTGCCCGGGGAAACAGCGCCAGCAGTGCCTCTCCGTCGGCTCCCGTGGCGCCGAGCACCAGCAGGTCCGCATCGCCAGGCCCAGGAAATCCAGCGGCACAGCATTCGCCGGAATGCAGCAGCACCCGTTGCACACGGGTTGCATCCTTGGCGAGCGCGAGCCGCACGCGGGCGAGTTCCGCGAGCGCTTTCGTACAGTCCTCGGCGCAGGAATTGCCGGCCAGATAGACCAGGGACCAGGCGCCACGCAGCACCTCGGTCGAAGTGACTCCGCCATCCGGCAGGCTGAAGGCGATGGCCGGCAATGGCCGCGGCGGATCGATCAGCTCGCCATGCGCGGCGACGGCCGGGCGCCACGCCGAAAAGTAATAGAGCCAGGCGGCTGCCGCGAACGGCACGACAAACAGCGACGCCAACATCAGGAAATTGCGGCGGCTGGACCTGCGTCTCGTGGCAGCATCACTCATCTGGCCTCCCCGCGACGGCTCAGGCCGAGCGCAATCCAGATCGCAACAGCCGTGACGGCGAACGCAAACCACTGGATCGCGTAGCCGAGGTGGCGCACGGAAGTCGTGCCAGGCACCCGCCAGTTGCGCACGAAACCATCGGGTTCCCGCGGATCAAGGAGCATCAGCTGCGGATGCAGATCCCGGCCCAGCTGGCTCGCGAGCTCATGCATTTCCGGGAAGCTGGTCAGGCGGGGCCAGGTCTCGGCAGGC
>JAQBHG010000003.1:0-29988 GCA_032127975.1 Steroidobacteraceae bacterium | reverse complement strand
GTGGTTACCGGGTGGAGTGTTATGCAGCCGAGCCATCACCCCCTAATTCCATTACAGAAAAATCTATTGTAGATGCCGATGCCGTTGGCGAGGCTGAACGCCGAGCCGTCAAGCGTGCATCTACAAAGGTTACGGAAGTTGCGATTGCCATCAGTGGCGATGCGGCGATTACCAAGGTCATTCAGATGCCGCGGCATTTAAGTGACAACGAAATGGAATCTCAGGTCGAGATCCAGGCCGACCAATACATTCCGTTCCCGATGGAGGAAGTCAGTTACGACTTCCAGGTCCTTGGGGCGTCCGAAAAGGACCCCGACATGCGCGACGTGCTGCTGGTCGCTTCGCGTTCCGAGAATGTCGAGCAGCGCGTCGCCGCGGTGACCGCGGCAGGACTGGTTGCCAAGCTCGTCGATGTCGAGGCATTCGCGCTCGAGAACGCCTGCCGGCTGCTGACGCACCAGATGCCGGATGGCGGCATCGACCGCACCATCGCGGTCGTGGATTTCGGCGCGAGCACGACTACATTCAGCGTATTGCGCGACCTCGTTGTCGTCTACACGCGCGACTTCGCTTTCGGCGGCCAGCAGCTGACCGAAGAAATCATGCGTACCTACGGGCTCTCGATGGAGGAGGCCGGCCGTGCCAAGAAGGAAGGCGGCCTGCCGTCCAACTACCAGCCCGAGGTGCTCGACCCATTCATCGACGACATGACCCAGCAGGTCAGCCGTTCGTTGCAGTTCTACCTGGCCTCCGGCAGCGGCCGCAGCCAGCCCGAGCAGATCATCATCTGCGGCGGCTGCGCCAACATCCCCGGTGTCGCGGATGTGATCGCGAGTCGCGTGGGTATCCCTGCGGAGCGCGGTGATCCCCTCGGCCAGATGAAGATCTCATCGAAGGCGAAGGCGCTCGGCGTTCAACGCGACGCCACTGCGCTACTGACAGCCTGCGGCCTCGCATTGCGGAGCTTCGACGAAGATGCCAAGTATTAACCTACTGCCGTGGCGGCAAGCGCTCCGCCAGCGGCGACAGAAAGAGTTCTTCATCGGCATGGCGGCGGCAGTCGCCGTGGCCGCGCTCGTGACGCTGCTCGCGCACCTGACAGTCAGTTCGATGATCGACTCGCAGAAACGGCGCAATGAACTGCTGCAGACGGAGATCGCCGAGCTCGACAAGGCCATCGAGCAGATCGTGGCCCTCGAGGAGCAGAAGGACCGCATGATCGCGCGCATGGAAGTCATCGACACGCTGCAGTCGAGCCGCCCCGAGGTCGTGAAGCTGTTCGACCAGGTTGTCGCGACGCTGCCCGAGGGCGTGTACCTGACATCGGCCAAGCAGAGCGGCCGCAGGATCGAGTTCGTCGGCGTGGCACAGTCGAGCACGCGCGTGTCAGCATTCATGCGCAATCTCGACGCATCCGAAACGCTTTCGGCGCCGGAGCTCAAGGTCATCCAGACCGGGAAAGATGCGGGGCCGGGCGCGGAATTCACGCTGTTCGCGCAGATGCGCGCAGGGGCTGATGCCGACGAACCGACCAGGGAAAAACGCAAGACAGTCGTTTCGGAGATCGGCCGATGACATTCCTGGAGCAAGTGCAGCAGCTCGATCCGCGCGACATCGGCCGCTGGCCATTCCTGTTCCGCGCCCTCGCCGTCGCCCTGGTTTTCCTGGTGATGGCCGGGGGCCTGATCTATTACTTCGTCAATCTCGGCAATCTCCAGGACCTGCGCAAGGCCGAGGCTGAGCAGCAGGCCCTGTGGCAGACCTTCGACCAGAAGCAGCGCAAGGCCGCGAATCTCGAAGCCTACCGTCAGCAGCTGGCGGAGATCGAGCGCACCTTCGGCGCGATGTTGCGTCAGCTGCCAGGCAAGACCGAAGTGCCGAGCTTGCTGGTCGATATTTCGCAGACCGGTCTCGCGTCAGGCCTGCAGGAACACCTGTTCCAGCCGGTTTCCGAGTCGCGCAAGGACTTCTATGCAGAGTTGCCGATCAAGATCCAGCTTTCGGGCGGCTACCACGAGTTTGGCCAGTTCGTCAGCGGCATTGCGGCCTTGCCCCGCATCGTTACGCTGCACGACATCGAGATCACGCGCGGCGGCGCCAAGCGCATCAGTTCGCGCGGCCGTGCACCGGCACCCAGCGACGAGTTGACCCTCAACCTTACGGCCAAGACCTACCGCTACCTTGACGAAGAGGAAGCGGGCGCCGCTGCCACTGCCGCTGAGGGCAAGGGCGACAAGAAAGATTCGAAGGCGAAGCGGAACAAGACATGAGCCAGGTACGCATTCGTTCCATATTCACGGCCACCGGGCTCGCCGGTGCGCTACTGCTCGGTGGCTGCTCCAGCGACCTCGACGACCTGCACGCCGAGATCGAGAAAGCCAAGCAGCGGCCGGGCGGGCGCATACAGCCGCTGCCCGAGGTCAAGCCGTACATCAGCCACGAGTACGGGATGGCTGAGCGTCGCTCGCCGTTCCTGCAGAGCCTCGCGGGTGAGAACCCGAGTGGGCCGCGCCCGGACGTGCAGCGCGCGCGCGAATACCTGGAGCAGTTCCCGCTCGACACGCTCAAGATGGTCGGCACGCTGCGCCTCGGCGGAGCGAACTACGGCCTGCTTCAGACGCGCGATGGGTTGATTCACCGTGTGCTGCCCGGCAATCACGTTGGCCAGAATGACGGCCGCGTGATGTCGATCGCCGACGCACGAATTACAGTGGCTGAAATTGTGCCCGATGGACTCGGCGGTTACCTTGAGCGCCCCGCGGCGCTCGCGCTGAGCGATTGACTCCTGGGAGAACGTCTGATGGGTCGCATTAACCGTACAACGGCGATTATCAACAGCGGGGCACGAAGCCTCGCGCGCGGGCTCGGCGGCGTGCTGGCCATATTGGCCATTGCATGGTCGCAGATCGCGTCGGCACAAGGCTCGGTCCGGCTGACCGCGGTCGAAGTGCAGCCGATGCAGGGTCAGACCCTGCAAATCAGGCTGCGCACCGACGGCATCGCACCGCAGCCGCTGACCTTCACGATCGACCGCCCCGCGCGGCTGTCGGTGGACCTGCCGGACGTCGTGCTGGCACTCGAGAACCGGCGCATCGACGTCGGTACGGGTGGCGTCGACACCATCGTTGCCGCCGAGGCATCAGGCCGCACGCGGGTCGTGTTCAACCTGGAGTCTCTCGTGCCGTATTCGGCCCAGGCTGACGGCGACAGCGTGATCGTGACCCTTGGTGGCACGGCGACGGCCTCGGCCGCCCCGGCCACATATGCGGCCGCTGCGCCGAGTGGACCGCGCAGCATTACCGGTGTTGATTTCCGCCGCTCGCCGGATGGCGCCGGCCGCGTCGTCGTGCAGTTGTCGGATCCCGCGACGCCCGCCAGCCTGCGCCAGGAAGGTAACCGCGTGATCGTCGACTTTACCGGCGTGCGGCTCGGCGAAGACCAGATGAAGCGTTACGACGTCGTGGACTTTGCGACGCCGGTGACGATGGTCGACGCTTCTCGTGTTGGTGATAACGCCCGCGTCGTAGTGACCGCGACCGGCGACTTCGAGCAGCTCGCCTATCAGACCGACAATCAGTACGTGATCGAGGTCAAGCACCGCTCAAGAATTACTGCCGCTTCGATGGATGAGAAGGTCTACACCGGCGAGCGCCTGACGCTGAACTTCCAGGACATCGATGTGCGCCCGGTGCTGCAGCTTCTCGCTGACACCAGCGGTCAGAACATCGTGGTTTCCGACACTGTCAAGGGCCGCGTGACACTGCGCCTGCAAAATGTTCCCTGGGACCAGGCACTCGACATCGTGCTGCGGACCAAGGGCCTGGACATGCGGCGCAAGAACAACGTGATCCTGGTTGCGCCCCAGGCCGAGCTCGCAGCGCAGGAAAAAGCCGAGCTCGCCGCCCAGAAGGACATTCAGGACCTGGCGCCGCTGCGCACCGAGTTCCTGCAGGTCAATTATGCGAAGGCTTCGGAAATCGCGCGGCTCGTCAAGTCGTCCAGCGGGGGCTCACTGCTGTCCTCGCGCGGCAGTGTCTCGGTCGACGAGCGTACCAATACGATGCTCGTCCAGGACACCGCGGAACAGCTGACTGCAATCCGGACCATGGTCTCGACTCTCGATATCCCGGTGCGCCAGGTGCTGATCGAGTCGCGCATCGTGATCGTCAGCGACGACTTCAGCCGCGAGCTCGGCGTGCGCGCCGGATTCACGCGCGTCTCCGATGACGTCAGGGACCTTATGGCGATCAGCGGCAGCGCACAGGCGACCGACACGATGATGGGCTCGGTGCTGGACAATCTTGCCACCACCGGCTCGCCATTCCCGGTCCAGGTGCCCTTCGGCAACTTCGACCGCTACAACGTGAACATGCCGGTCGCGAACCCGGCGGGCCGCATCGCGCTGTCGATCCTCGATTTCGACGACTTCCTGATCGACCTCGAGCTGTCGGCTGCCCAGAATGAAGGCCGCGGCGAGATCAAGTCGACCCCGCGTGTCATCACGGCCAACGGGCGCGAGGCAATCATCGAACAGGGCGTCGAAATTCCGTATCAGGAATCGGCGTCCAGCGGTGCAACGACAACGCAGTTCAAGAAGGCCGTGCTGTCGCTGAAGGTGACACCGCAGATCACGCCGGATGATCGCGTGATTCTCGACCTGACAGTCACCAAGGACAGCGTCGGCCAGCTGGTGCCGAGCGCCACCGGCGGCTTCGTACCTTCAATCGATACGCGCAACATCCAGACCCAGGTGCTGGTCAAGGACGGTCAGACGGTCGTGCTGGGCGGCATCATGGAGACGGAACGTCGCGACTCGGTCAAAAAGGTTCCGTTGCTCGGCGACGTGCCATTTCTCGGCAACCTGTTCAAGTCAAAGAGCAAGATCAACAACCGCGATGAACTGCTTATCTTCATCACGCCGAAGATCCTGCGCGAGGGCTATAACGTAAAGTAACGCCGCAGCGGTCCCGGCTTGCGTCCGGGACCGGTTCCAATGCAAAGTCACACGGCCGCCTCCGGGCGGCCGTGTCTTTTCCGGCCGCCACTGCGGCTCAGGGTACATTGCGATTGGTTCGGAGCGTCTTTCTGGTGGGACCGATGGGTTCGGGCAAGTCCGCGGTCGGCCGGCAGCTCGCGGAGCGGCTTCGCCTGCCATTTGCGGACAGCGACGGCGAAATCGAGGCGCGCACGGGCGTGGACATTGGCTACATCTTCGAGCGTGAAGGAGAGGCCGGATTCCGGGCTCGCGAACGCGACGTGATCGACGAACTGACGAAGCGCGAAGGGATAGTGCTGGCGACCGGCGGTGGGGCGATCCTGCTGCCCGAGAATCGGGAGAGGCTCTCGGCGCGCGGCACGGTCGTTTTCCTCGACGCCACCATCGACCAGCAGCTCGAACGTACGCGACGTGGACGGCACCGGCCGCTGCTCGAGACCGCGGATCCCCGCACCAGGCTCGAGGAGTTGATGGCCGTGCGCGACCCGCTTTATCGGTCGATCGCAAAGATCACGGTACGGACAGACGGGCGCCGCCTGAGCTCGGTGGCCGACGACATTGCCAAGGCGATTTCCGAATGCAGCGAATCGACCTGAAACTCGGAGCGCGGCACTGCCCGATCCTGATCGGCCGGGGTCTGCTGGCTTCGCAGGCACTGCTCGCGGAGCACACCGGCGTTCGGCAACTGATGGTGGTCAGCAACGAGACGGTTGCGCCCTTGTGGCTGCCACGGCTGCGCGAAGGCCTGGCGGGGCGACCATTCGCGCAGTGCCTGCTGCCGGATGGTGAGCAGTACAAGACGCTAGCGAGCGTCGCAAGGATCATCGATGCGCTCGTGGAAGCACGCATGAACCGCGACTGCATGGTGATCGCCCTTGGCGGTGGCGTGGTCGGCGACATTGCCGGCTTCGCAGCGGCGACCTACCAGCGCGGCGTGGCCTGCCTGCAATTGCCGACCACGCTGCTTGCGCAGGTCGATTCGGCGGTCGGTGGCAAGACCGGCGTCAATCATCCCGGCGGGAAGAATCTCATTGGCGCATTCCATCAACCCGCGGCGGTCATCACGGATACCGATACGCTCGGCACGCTGCCGGATCGGGAGCTGCGTGCTGGCCTCGCCGAGGTCATTAAGGCTGCGCTGATCGCCGACGGTGCGTTCTTTGCCTGGCTCGAGCAGCAGATCGATGCCTTGCTTGCGCGCAAACCAGAGGCGCTTGTGGAGGCGATCCGTCGCGCCTGCGAAATCAAGGCCGCCATCGTCGCCCGGGACGAGCGCGAGCAGGGCCCGCGTGCAATCCTGAATTTGGGCCACAGTTTCGGACACGCGATCGAAACCGGGCTGGGGCACGGGAAATGGTTGCACGGCGAAGCGGTTGCCGCCGGCATCGTGCTGGCCACCGAACTTTCCGCTCGCAGCGGCCGCCTGGCCAAGACCGAAGCTGGCCGCGTGCGCGGGCTGCTCGTGCGCGCGGGACTGCCCGTCGATCCGCCGCGGCTCGGGCGTGATCGCATGCTGGCGCTGCTCGGCATGGACAAGAAGGTCGCGGGCGGCCGCTTGCGCCTCGTGCTGCTCGATTCGATCGGGAGCGCGAACTGTACGGCCGAGTTCTCGCAGGATGCGCTCGAGAAACTCCTCGACGACAGCGCGGGCACGGGCGCGACGTGAGAAGGGGCCGCGATCCGGACACCGGCCTCGCGCCTTATGCGGCGCTCGTCGCCACATCGCACGGTCGAAGATATCCGGAACCGCCGGCCGAATATCGCGGCGAATTCCAGCGCGACCGCGATCGCGTCGTGCATTCGAGCGCCTTTCGCCGCCTCATCTACAAGACGCAGGTGTTCATCAATCACGAAGGCGACATGTACCGCACGCGCCTGACGCATTCGCTGGAGGTCGCGCAGATCGGCCGTTCCGTCGCCAGTGCGCTCGCCCTTTCAGAGCCGCTGACGGAGGCGATCTGCCTGGCGCACGACCTTGGCCATACGCCATTCGGCCATGCGGGCCAGGACGTGCTGAACGAATGCATGCGCGAATACGGTGGCTTCGAGCACAACCTGCAGTCGCTCAGGGTCGTGGACGAACTCGAGGAGCGCTACGCGCAATTTCGCGGCCTCAACCTGAGTTTCGAGACCCGCGAGGGCATACTGAAACATTGCTCTCTCGCCAATGCGCGGCAGCTGGGCGAGCTCGGCCGGCGCTTCATCAAACGCCGTCAGCCCGGTCTTGAAGCGCAGATTGCGGACCTTGCCGACGCGATTGCCTACAACAACCACGACGTGGATGACGGCCTGCGCTCGGGTCTCGTTACCGTCGACGACCTTTGCGAAGTGACGCTGTTCGCTCGCCACCATGTGGCGGTGAATTCCACGTACCCGAACCTGCCGCAGCGCCGCATGATCCACGAAATCGGGCGGCGCATGATAGGCGATGTCGTGAACGACTTGATCGAGGCGACCGCGCGGCGCCTTGCCGATGAAAATCCCGCCAGCATCGGCGCCGTGCGCGGCATGCCGCACCCGCTGGTTGGATTCTCGGAAGCCGGGAATGCAGAACACCTGGAGTTGAAGAAATTCCTGCGCACGCGGCTCTACAGGCACGAGCACATCGAGGCGCAGCGGACTGGCGCTGCCCAGGTGCTGCGGGGCCTGTTCGACGGCTTCATGCAGGACGTCGCGCGGATGCCGGCGGAGCACCGCGATGCGGCAATGGCGATGGAAGCGGTGTCGGGCACGGCGGGCCGCGCCCGCGGGGTCGCGGACTACGTCGCCGGCATGACGGATCGCTACGCCTTCCAGGAGCACGCGCGGCTCTCGGGCGACAGCCCGGTTTGATACCATCGCGCGGCCGATGAAGGAGGCAATGTGGCCAGGGCCGAGATACCCACGCGGGAACGACTGATCTTCGCAATGGACGTGCAGAATGCCAGCGCCGCACGCCGGCTCGCGGACACGCTCGGCGATTCGGTGTCCTTCTACAAGCTCGGGCTCGAACTCTTCATGGCCGGCGACACTTTCGAGCTGCTCGACTGGATGGTCGGCCGCGGCAAGCGCGTGTTCGTTGACCTCAAGTTCTTTGACGTGCCGGCAACGGTCGCTGCGGCCGTGCGCAATCTGCGCAATCGCGGCGTGACATTCGCGACTGTGCATGGCAATCAGTCGATCATGGAAGCGGCGGTCGCGGCTGCGGGCGATGTCGGAATCCTTGCGGTCACCGTGCTGACCAGCCTCGATCGTGGCGACCTCGATGACCTGGGGTTCAAGTGCGACGTAGAGCAGCTCGTGCTGTCGCGCGCTCGCCGGGCACTCGAGGCGGGTTGCGCCGGCGTGGTTTCTTCCGGGCTGGAGGCAAAAGTTCTGCGCGCGGGCGTGGATGATCGCCTGATCGTCGTCACGCCCGGCATCAGGCCCGTGGAGAATCGCCCGGTCGACGACCAGAAGCGCGTCGTCGACGTTCCGGAAGCATTCGTAAATGGTGCCGACTACATCGTCGTCGGGCGCCCGATCCGGGATGCGGCCGACCCACGCGCCGCCGCGGAGCAGATCCAGGCGACGATCGCCGGCCTTTTCCCCCGACCATGAGTGCGCCGCCGGGGAATGACCGGCTGCTGCGCGCCCTGCTGCGCCAACCCGTGGATCGCACGCCGGTCTGGATAATGCGCCAGGCCGGCCGCTACTTGCCGGAGTACCGTGCGGTGCGCGCGAAGGCCGGCAGCTTCATGGCGCTGTGCACCAATCCGGAGCTTGCCTGTGAGGTGACGCTGCAGCCGCTGCTGCGTTACCCGCTGGATGCGGCGATCCTCTTCTCCGACATCCTGGTGATTCCGCATGCGATGGGTGTCGGGCTCAGTTTCGCGGAAGGCGAGGGACCGCGCATCGCGCGGCCGATCCGTAGCGAGGCCGAGGTCCTGGCTCTCCCGGTGCCCGATCCCGAGGACAAGCTGCGATTCGTGCTTGACGCCGTCGGCTTGATCCGCCGCGAACTTGGGGGCCGCGTGCCGCTGATCGGCTTCGCGGGATCCCCATGGACCGTGGCGACCTACATGGTCGAGGGCGGCTCGACTAAGGACTTTCCGCGGATACGCGGACTGCGGAAGGCCGAGCCGCGGACCCTGCATGCGCTGCTCGAGAAGCTCGCGCGCGCGACCACGGCGTACCTCAATGCGCAGATTGCCGCCGGCGTGCAGGCCGTCATGATCTTCGACACCTGGGGAGGTGCGCTCTCCACACCGGACTACCTGGAATTTTCGCTGGCCTACATGCAGCAGATGCTGGCGGGCCTCGCGCGCGAGCCCGAAGGCCGGCGCGTGCCGGTGATCCTGTTCACCAAGGGTGGCGGCATCTGGCTTGCCCGCATGGCAGCGACCGGCGCCGATGCGCTGGGCATTGACTCGGCGACGGAACTGGCCGCCGCGCGCAAGGCGACCGGCGATCGTGTCGCACTACAGGGGAATCTCGACCCGCGCCTGCTGCATGAACCGCCGGACTGGATTCGCCACGAGGTCGCGCGCGTGCTCGAGAGCTATGGGCGCGGGCCCGGGCATGTGTTCAACCTGGGTCATGGCGTGCAACCGGAGACGGACCCCGAACACGTGGCCGCGATGGTCGCGGCCGTGCACGAACTATCGCCCGCCTATCACCGCTGAGCCCGGCTGCCAGCCGCGGCTACACGGCGCTGAGTTCGTTACGCAGCGTGCGGCGCAGGATCTTTCCGACATTGGTCTTCGGCAGTTCGCTGCGGAAATGCACGGAGCGCGGCACCTTGTAGCCGGTCAACTCGTGCCTGCAGAACGCGATGACCTGCTCGCTCGTGAGCGCCGGATCCTTCCTGACGATGAACAGCGCAACGACTTCACCGGACTTCTCGTCCGGCTGCGCAACCGCGGCGACCTCGAGCACGCCCGGCATCTGCGCGACAACGCCCTCGACTTCGTTTGGATACACATTGAAGCCGGACACGAGGATCATGTCCTTCTTGCGGTCCTCGATGAATGTTCGGCCGCGCTCGTCCATCCGGCCGATATCGCCGGTGCGAAGCCACCCCTCCGGCAGCATGACCTGCGCGGTTTCCTCCGGGCGATTCCAGTAGCCGCGCATGACCTGCGGTCCGCGTATGCAGATCTCGCCGACACTGCCGGTCGGCAACGGATTGCCGTCGTCGTCGCGGATCGAAATATCGGTGGACGGCAGCGGATAACCGATCGAGCCCGTGAAGTCCGTATTGCCGGGCAGATTCGCGGTGCCGACCGGCGAAGACTCGGTGAGCCCCCAGCCCTGGCAGATGTGCCGGCCGGTCACCTGCCGCCAGCGCTCGGACACTGCTGCCTGCACGGCCATGCCGCCGCCGAGCGCGACCTTCAACGAGCTGAAATCAAGCTGGTCGAAACCCGGCGTGTTCAGCAGCGCGTTGAAGAGCGTGTTGACGCCGGTAATGAAGGTGAAGCGGACACGGCGCAGCTCGGCGACGAAACCGGCCATGTCGCGCGGATTCGTGATCAGCACGTTATGGCCGCCGACCCGCGTGAACACCAGGAAATTCGAGGTCAGCGCAAAGATGTGATAGAGCGGCAAGGCCGTGATCACGACCGCGTCCTTGATCGTGCTCAGCTCCGGCATGAACGCGACGACCTGCAACGTGTTCGCGACCACGTTGCGATGCGTGAGCACGGCGCCTTTTGAGACGCCGGTCGTGCCGCCGGTGTACTGCAGGAATGCGATGTCGTCGCCGCCCACGTCCACCGGGTCGAGTGTGAGCGACGAGCCGGCCTTCATGATTTCGCTGAAGCGCAGCGCACCGCGAAGCTTCCACGGCGGCACCATCTTCTTGACGCGACGGATCACGAAATTGGTGACCGGCCCCTTCGGGAACCCCAGCATGTCGCCGATGCCAGTCACGATGACGCGCTTGACCCTGGTGCGGGCGATGACCTGCTCGAGCACCGCACAGGCATTCTCGAAGATAACGATCACGGTCGAGCCGGAGTCGTTCAGCTGGTGTTCGAGTTCGCGAGCCGTATAGAGCGGGTTGACATTGACGACCGTGCAGCCGACACGCAACGCCCCGATGATCGCAATCGGGTACTGCAGGATGTTCGGCATCATCAGGGCGACGCGGTCGCCCTTCCTGAGGCCGGCTTGCTTCTGCAGCCAGGCGGCGAAGCGCCTCGACTGCTCGCCGAGCTCAGCGTAGCTGAGCGTGCGCCCCATGTTGGAGACCGCCGGCTTCGCTGCGTACTCGCTGCAGGCGTCCTCAAAAACCTGCTTCAGCGAGCGCACCGAGTCGGGATCTATCTCAGCGGGCACGCCCGGCGGATAGTCCTTGAGCCAGTACGCGGCCTCGTTCATCTGCTGCGTTGCAGGAGCGGCGCAAGCTGCGGCCAGAGATTATCGAGCAGCAGAGGCTGCGCCTGGGCATTCGGGTGGATGCCGTCCGGCTGGAACAGCGCGAGATCCACCGCGACCTGGTCGGACAGGAAGGGCACCAGGCCGATCCGGTATCGGGCCGCAAGGTCTGCATAGATGCTCTGGAACGAGGAGGTATAGCGCTGCCCGTAGTTGGTCGGCACGCGAATGGCGACTAGCAGCACCTGCGCGCCCGAGGCGCGGCTCTTCATGATCAGCAATTCCAGGTTCGCGCGGACGCGGGAGACCGGCAGTCCACGCAGGCCGTCGTTGCCGCCCAACTCGATGACGACGACCGCCGGATGATGCTGGTCGAGCGAGCGATTCAGCCGCTGCACGCCGCCATCCGTGGTTTCACCGGTCACGCTGGCGTTGACCACGCGGTAACCGTAACCTTCACGCTTCAGCCGTTGCTGCAGCAACGTCACCCAGCCCTGCCCGGGCATCAGCCCGTAGCCGGCCGACAGGGAATCGCCGACGACCAGGATGACCGGCGGTTCCGCGGCCCGCGCCGGCAATGACGTGGCGGCGACCAGACATAGTGTGAGTGCCAGGACCAGACGCATGAACAAGAAGACAGTCCTCGAAGCCAGGAGTTTAGGCAAGCAGGTTACCAGCCCGGAGGGAATGCTGACTATCCTCGATGATGTCAGCCTCCAGGTCGGGGCCGGCGAGTCCGTCGCCGTGGTCGGGGCCTCCGGCGCCGGCAAGTCCACGCTGCTCGCCCTGCTCGCCGGCCTCGATGAGCCTAGCCATGGCGCCGTCTGGCTCGAAGGCATCGAACTCTCTGCGCTCGACGAGGACGGCCGCGCAGCCGCGCGCGCCCGGCACGTCGGATTCGTGTTTCAGTCCTTTCACCTGATCCCGTCGTTGACCGCGCTCGAGAACGTGATGCTGCCGCTCGAGCTTGCGGGACACTCCGATGCGCGTGCCACGGCACGAGAGGTGTTGCGGCAGGTCGGGCTGGAAAGCCGGCTGGGGCACTATCCGCGTCAGCTATCCGGCGGCGAGCAGCAGCGTGTCGCCATCGCGCGCGCCTTCGTGACCAGGCCATCCGTGCTGTTTGCCGACGAGCCAACCGGCAATCTGGACACAACGACCGGTGCGCGCGTGATGCAGCTCCTGTTCGACCTCAATGCTGCCTCGGGCACGACACTCGTACTGGTTACGCACGATCGCGAGATCGCCGCGCGTTGCGGCCGCATCATCGAACTCGATGCGGGCAGGCTCGTTCATTGAACGGGATGCATTGAAGTGCGGGCCCTGCGCTTTGCCCTGCTCGCGCTGCTGCGCGACTGGCGCTCGGGTGAGCTTGCCGTATTGCTCGCGGCGCTCCTGGTCGCCGTCACCGCGCTGACCGGCGTCGGCTTCTTCACCGATCGCATCGGCCAGGCGGTTGAATTGCGCGCGGCCGAGGTGCTTGCAGCGGATCTTCGCCTGCAGTCAGGGCAGCCGCTCGACCCCGGCTACGTCACCATCGCGGGAGAGCGGGGCATTGCGACGGCAACCACGGTTTCATTTCCGAGCGTCGTTTTCTTCGGCGAGGAGTCCGCGCTGACATCGCTGCGCGCCTCCGGTCCCGGTTATCCGTTGCGCGGCCGGCTCAAGATTGCAGACGCGCCCTTTGAGCCTGCGCGCGAAACAACGGCCCTCCCCGGGCGCGGCGAGGCCTGGCTCGATTCGCGGCTGCTCGCGCGACTCGGGGCGCGGATCGGTGACCGTGTCAATGCCGGAGCGACAACATTTGCCGTGACGCGGGTGCTGGATTACCGGCCGGATCAGGGTTCAGCGTTCGTGGACCTCGCACCGTCGCTGCTGATCAACCTGGCGGATCTCGAGGCCACGGAATTGCTCGGTCCCGGCAGTCGCGTAACCTGGTCGCTGCTCTTTGCCGGCGAGCCCTCGGCGATTCGCGAGTTCAAGACGGTGCTTGCCGAGCGACGCAAGCCTGGCGAACGGCTCGTTGATGTCGCCGAAGCAAGCCCGCAGATCCGCTCGTCAACCGAGCGCGCGGGACGCTTCCTCAATCTTTCGGCGCTGATCACCGTGCTGCTCGCAGCCGTCGCTGTCGCCATGGCAGCCCGTCGCTACACGCAACGCCACCTCGACAATGTCGCGGTCATGAAATGCCTGGGTGCGCCGCAGTCGCTGGTGCTCCAGGTCACCGTGATCGAGCTGGGCCTGCTCGCGCTGATCGCGGCGGCGGTCGGCAGCGCGCTCGGCTTCCTGGCGCAGGAAATCCTCGCGTGGCTGCTGGGCGACATCGTGCGCGCGGATCTTCCGCCGCCGACCGCGGCACCCGCGATCATGGGCGTGGTCACTTCGCTCGCGATTCTGGTCGGATTTGCCATGCCGCCGATGCTGCAACTGAAGCGCGTACCGCCCGCGCGCGTGCTGCGCCGCAATCTCGAACCGCCGCCGCTGCGCTACTCGGTGTCGTATGGACTGGCGCTTGCCGCGCTCCTCGCCGTGCTGTACTGGCTGGTGCGTGATGGCCGGCTGGTCCTCTACGTCGCGGCCGGTGTCGGTGGCACGCTCGCGGTGCTTTTCGGCGCCGGCTGGCTGCTCGTGCGCCTCGCAGGACGCCTGCGTGGCACGGTGGGCGTGGCCTGGCGTTACGGCCTGGCCAATCTCGCGCGCCGCGGCCGCGAAAGCATCGTCCAGGTCGTGGCCTTCGGCCTCGGGCTCATGGTGCTCCTGCTGCTAGCGGTCGTTCGCAAGGATCTGCTGGATGACTGGCGCGCCAGCCTTCCCGAGGACACGCCGAATTATTTCATGGTCAATATCCCGGCGAACGAGACCGAGGCGTTCGCGCAATTCATCGATGAACGAGGCCTGCCGCGCCCAAATCTGTTCCCGATGATTCGTGCGCGCCTGACGGAGGTCAATGGCCAGCCGGTGGACGAGCTCGGGCTGCAATCAGATCGCGGGCGCGGCTTCGCCGAGCGCGAACAGAATCTGTCCTGGGCCGAAAAACTGCAGCAGGACAATCGCATCGTTGCGGGACGCTGGTGGACCGAGGCCGATCGCGGGCGGAAGCTCGTCTCGGTCACGACCGAATATCAGGAGGAGCTGGGACTCAAGCTCGGCGACAAGCTGGGCTTCGACGTCGGAGGGGAAGCGCTGGTCGCGGAAATCTCGAGCTTCCGTGAAGTGCAGTGGGACGGCTTCCAGCCCAACTTCTTCCTGGTCTTCTCGCCCGGCACGCTGGATGGCCTGGTCGGCACCTGGCTGACCAGCATGCGGCTGAAGCCGGAACAGCGGCCGCTGCTGGCGGACCTGGTGCGCCGCTTCCCGTCGGTGTCGATCTTCGACATCGACTCGATCCTTGCGCAGATACGCGACATCATGGATCGTGCCTCGCTCGCCGTTCAGTATGTATTCCTGTTCACGCTTGCCGCGGGCATTACGGTATTGCTCGCCGCGATCCAGTCGACACGCGATGAGCGCCGCTACGAGAGTGCAATGCTCCGCACGCTGGGCGCGAGCCGGCGCGTAGTGCTGGCCGGTGTCGCGTCCGAGTTCACGGCGCTCGGAATGCTTTCTGGCACGCTTGCGGCATTGGGCGCGACACTTGCCGGATGGCTGCTCGCCGTGCAGGTGTTCGACCTGGAATACACGCTCGATCCCTGGGTGTGGGTGATCGGGCTGGCCGCGGGCACCGTGATCGTCGGTGGCGCCGGCACCTTTGCAGCGCGCGGCGTCATCAATCACCCGCCGATCAGCACGCTGCGGCAGGGATGAGCGTCAGCGCCCCCCGATCCGCAGCTTCGATTCCGCATACCGTTGCAATTCGCCGCGTCGCGTGTAGCCATCGATCCGCAGGCGATAGATGTCGTCCGGAAACAGCGAGGTGTTGAAAGAGAGATGCAGGTTGCCATTTGAATCCGGTGCGAGCCGTTCCGTGTGCAGCAGGGCCGTGCCGTCGTCGCGTGAGAGCGAGACCCGGTAGCGATCGTAGCGGTCACTGATCACGGCGATTGCAAGGTCGATGCGCTTCGGCAAGTCGCCGGCACTTACGGTTGCAAGCCGTCCGGCCCGCGGATCGATGCGGAGCGCTTGCGTCGAAGAGGGTGGCCTGATGAATCCCTCGGCTGCCTGCGCCTCCATCATTTCCATCCGGTCGAGCGCGACATTCCAGCGCCAGGCGGTCCAGGCCAGTGCAATCGCCAGCGCCAGGATCAGGGCTACGCCGGCCGCCAGGACCTGGGGCTTCTGGTACCTGGCCATCCATCCCGGGTATTCGACATTCATTGACCCGACTCCATGGTGCGCTGCGTTTATTCTATGCGTACACAGCCCAAGGAGTGCCCGACATGATTTCGTTGTCCACCCGTATCCACATGTTGCTGGCCGGTGGCCTGCTGGCCGCGTCCGCCATGGCAGCCGATCCACAGACGGCGCTGACCGTCTACAGCTCGGCACAGCCGGGGGGCATCCCGGTCGAGTGGTACCGCCCGCTGCCCGGCATGGGCACGCCGCAGGCGAATGCGCTGCCGGGCTTTGCGCTGGTGCGCGTGGACCGGGACCTGGATCTGGCGCGCGGGCGCAGCGCGCTGAAATTTACCGACGTCGCTGCGCTGATCGACCCGACCACGGTGCAGTTCCGTTCGCTGACCGACCCTGCCGGCACCAAGGTACTGGAGCAGAATTTCCAGTTCGACCTGGTCAGTACCGAGAAACTCCTGTCGCGTTACGTGGACCGCAGGGTCAGCGTGGAGAGCCAACAGGGCGATGGCGTCAAGCTCACCGAAGGCACGCTACTCTCCGCCAATGACGGCCTCGTGCTGCGCAGCGACGACGGGCAGATCCAGGCGCTGCGTCAATGGAGCAACATGCGCTTCGGCGAGCTGCCGGGCGGGCTGATCACGCGACCGACGCTCGAATGGGACGTGCTGGCCGCGAAAGGCGGCACCCATCGGGCGCGCGTCTCCTACCAGACCGGCGGCATCACCTGGTGGACGGATTACAACCTGATCTTCACCGAGGGCGCTGACGCCAATTCGGGATTCGTCGACGTGGGCGCCTGGGTAAGCCTGCTGAACCAGTCCGGCGCGAGCTACCTGGATGCGAAGCTCAAGCTGATCGCGGGCGACGTCAATCGCGTGCAGCCCGGCATGGACCGGATCGTCGTGACAGCCTCACGCCTGAAGACGATGGAGTCGATGGCCGAGGCCCCGGGTTTCGAGGAAAAGGCATTCTTTGAGTATCACCTCTACACATTGGGCCGGCCGGCGACGCTGCCCAACAACTCGACCAAGCAGATCGAGCTGTTCGATGCCGCGACCCGCGTGCCGGCGAAAAAACAGCTCGTTTACTATGGCGCCGAGGGTTACGGCTTCTACGGTGGGCTGATGCTCGACCGGGATTTCGGGCCGACCTCCAACACGAAGGTGGACGTCTGGTTGACACTCAAGAATGACAAGGTTTCCGGCCTTGGCATGCCATTGCCTGCCGGTCGCATCCGCGTTTCGCAGCAGGACAAGGCGGACGGCAGCCTGGAATTCATCGGTGAGGACAAGATCGATCACACGCCCAGGGACGAAGACGTGCGGGTCAAGCTTGGCACGGCTTTCGACGTGGTCGGTGAGCGTCGCCAGACAGAGTTTGCCCTGAATTCGAAGGGCCGCGTCATGGAGGAGGCCTTCGAGATCAAGGTCCGGAATCACAAGAACCAGGCGGTGGACGTGGTCGTGCGCGAAAATCTTTATCGCTGGAGCCAGTGGCAGCTTCTGTCGCAGTCGGTGCCTTCGGTGAAGAAGGACGCGCGCACCATCGAGTTCCCGGTGCGGATTGCAGCGGACGGTGAAGCCACGGTCACCTACCGGGTGCGTTATACCTGGTGAGCTTCGACGGACAACCGGGCGCCGACCGCGAGCATCTCGCCGACACCTTCGACCAGGACGCAGTTCTGGCCGAAGGTGACGCCATGCAGCCTGCGGTCATGGCGATAGCTCTTCAGCGTGCGTAGCGGTTCCTGGCGTGGATCGCGCGAACCATTCTGCTGGTCGGTCGTGGTCGTGGAACAGCGCGTGCAGTGCTTGACGCCGCGCAGGACGATACCGCCGCCAAAGCGGAATGAAGTCATCGCGTCTTCTGCATGGGCCGCGACGCCCTCAATCACGATATTGGGCCGGAAGCGGTTCATCGGGATGGGCGCCGGCAGGCGCCGATTGAGTTCCGCCAGCGACTCCCGGGATATCATCAACACGGGGTAACCGTCCGTGAACGTGACTGGCTGCGGCCTGGGCCCGGCATATTCTGGGTTTGCAAGGCGCGGCAGCTGATCGTCGATACGCATGAGCCGGAAAGCGCCGCCGAGTACGCTTGCAAGCCACGCGGCGGCTTCATCGCCCGCGTCGATGCCACCGCAATCGTCTTTCCAGATCCTCACGCGCCGCGTGACGCCGGCGGCGTTCGCATCAATCACGAGCGTCGAATGCCCCGCGGCTGAAAGCTCGAGCCGGCCATCGGCGATCGCCGTCGAGATGGTTGCGAGCTGCGCGATTTCCCGCTGCGTCACGAAGCGGTCCTTGCCGTCCACGATCATCCAGCGCCGGTCCCATTCGAGCCCGGTCGGCGTCAGGCGCGCCTCGGCGAGATCGATGCCGCGGCAGGACTTGACCGGATAGACGTGCAGGCTCGCGATGCTTGCCATCAGCCAAGCCTAGCGCGAGTCGAGCACGCGATGACGCGGATCGCGGCGGAACAATGCCGCGAACGCCCCGAATACCCGCGTCGCTGCCTCGGTCGCGGGGCCGATGTGGCTGTGGGTGTCGGCGTGCACCTCGCGCGCATGATCCGGGCCCTGCAGGGCCTCGAGTTCCTCGCGCCAGGAGGGTTCCGACAGCCAGCGCGTGATCATGTCGCGGTCAACCTCGGGGTGAAACTGCAGCCCGTAGGCATTGCTGCCGTACCGGAAGGCCTGGTTGGCGCAGGTCGCGGTGCTCGCCAGGTGCACGCCATCGGGCGGAACGGCGAAGGTGTAGGAATGCCACTGGAACACGTGCTGCCCATGCGTGACATGGCGCAACAGCGCGTCGTCACCAGCGTTCGGCGAAGACTGCAATGGATACCAGCCGATTTCCTTCACCGGTGCGGGGTGCACCGGTGCGCCGAGCGCCGCAGCCAGGATTTGCGCTCCCAGGCAGATGCCGAGGATCGGCATTTCGCGCGCCAGTGCTTCCTTCAGGACTTCGATCTCGGTCAGCAGGTGCGGGAACTCGCCGGTCTGGTCAACATTCATGGAACCGCCGAGAACCACCAGGCCGTCATAGCGGCGCGGATCCGGGTCGGAGTCGGGCGTGCGTTCGAAATTCACGTAGCGAAGCCGGAACCCCGCGCCGCGCAGGAACGGGTCGAGCGTGCCAGCCGTCTCGGCGGCTACATGCTGGAATACGAGCAGCCGGGGCATTTCAGCGTTTGGCCTTCAGCGAGAAGTCGAAGCTTCCGTAGTGAAGATAATTAGCCCAGTCGGCGGACGGCAATTCACGGACTGCAGAGCGCGCCGCATTGAGCGCAGTCCCGATGGAGGTCCCCTTCGCGAGCTCGCGATAAAGTGGTGTCGCAAAGGCGATCGCACCGGCGTCGGAGACCGGCCACCAGGTGCCGATGAAGTTCGCGACACCACCGCGCAGGAATGCCTCGGCGAAACCGACGCTGCGGTCGAGCTGCCTGAGCGGCTTGACCGCGCTTCGCAGGCGACCGGATTCACAGGCATTGAAGAACACCAGCGCCGGCACCGAATCCATCGCGGCGAGATCGGCGCCCGAGAGCACGCGACCACCTGCGCACAGGATGCCGCTCGAAGCAGGTGCGGCGGGGTCGAAGAATGCGTGTCCGGCGTAGTGGATGGCGTCGTAGTCGCCGGAGCGGAATTCGGCGAGCAGCCGCGCGCGCGTTGCTTCGCCGCCGCGAATCGCCGTGATGCCGGTCCCATCGAGTTGTGCCAGCAACTGGGCGACCCGTTCACCTTCCTCAACCGCGCCCGGCAGGTCGCCGGTCGGATTCACGACCAGCAGTACATTGAGGCCGCGCTCGCGGCGGCGCTGCTCGCGCCACTTGGCGACGGACATGCCTTCGGCGGCATAACGACGGCTCAATCCGGCCCCGGCCGCAGGTGCCCAGCCCTTGATGCTGAGCGCTTCCCATGGCCAGCGCCCGCTCGCACTGTCGTGCACGACGACGAGAGGCGCCGCTCTTTCCGAGGGCAGCGCCGCGACGATTTCCTCCGGCAGCAGCCATTCCGCCAGACGCTCGCCGAAATCAGTGAGTTCCGCAATTGGCATGCCGGGCGCGAGGCGCGCGTGCTCGCGCTCCAGCGCGCGCATGTCGAGCCGCCTGGTAGCCGTGAGCGCGGTCGCTTTCGGCGTAGTGCCGAGCAGCGCCGCGCGAATCTGCCCGACCGATTCCTGCACGAAGAGCCAGGCCAGCGGGGTGGCCGTCGGCTTGACCGGATGGCCCGGTTTCCGCACGGCCTTGCGCACTGCCTGCAGGCGCAGCAGCGGCCCCGCGGGATGCATGCGAAGCAGGTCCTCCGCAACCTGGCGCGCCGCAGAAAGCCTGCGCGAGTCTCGCGACAAGATGACGATGCGCCGCAGCCGCAGCACCGGAGCAAGGTCGGAAAGTGCCGTCAGCACGCCCTCTATCTGAGATCTGGCAGCGTCGGCAGGATCGGCACCGGAGGCCGTGCCCCACAGGACCATCGCGAAATCGCCGACGCCCGCGAGTGCAAGCGTGCGCGTGACATTCGCGGCCGCGAGCCGCTGTACATCGGGTCCGTAACGCCCGAAGTCGCCGAGACCTGCGAGCACCACGAGCCTGGCCGCGAGCCCGCGCCGGCCGACCGGAAGCACGAACACCTCGCCCGCGGCGGCGCCGATCGCGCGGCGGCGCGCCAGGTCGCTGATCGCGCCATGCAGGATCATGTCTACGGCAAGAGCGGCGCCCGCCGGCTCGACATTCGCAAACGCACCCAGCACGAGCGCCGATGCGTCGCTCTGCGTGATGCTTCCCCTGACAAAGGCGAGCTCGACGGGGCGTGCCTGGGCACCGCGCCGCGCGGTGGGCACGGCGCTCGCAGCGGGGTTCGCGACAGCGACGAACTCGCGCAGGAATTCGCGTTGCTGGCGCTCGGACAGGTCGCTCCAGGCGATCTTTACGGATGGCGGCGCACGGGTATCGGTTTCCCAGAGTACCTGCACGCCGCGGCGGCGCGGCAGCACATGCGGCAATGCCGCGGTCGTGTCGCCCCTGGCGAGGTCAATGACGGCGCGGCCGACGTCGGCATTACCTGGCAACGCACCATGGCTTTCTTCCACATACCAGGTCGGCATCCCCGACCAGTGGGCCAGAGTAAGCGGCACGGTGCCGTCGCCCGCCGGCCCGCGGCCGAACTCCAGGCGCTGCGAGCTCCGCTTGAGGCCGAGCACCGTATCCTGCCCAAAACCGGCGATCAGCCGGAAGCGTTCGTCGGGCGGCGGCAGCGTTTCGAGCGCATGGCGCGTGTTCACGAGCAGGCCCGCGTCCGGAACCGGCCCCTTGGGCCATTGCTCCGCGTCGAACGGATCGAAGTTCTTGCAGGCAGTGGTCGGGGGCAGCAGCTGGCAAAGTCCCGGGAATGTCGTCAGTGCGCGGCGCGCGATCTCAT
This sequence comes from Steroidobacteraceae bacterium, assembly GCA_032127975.1. Lineage (GTDB taxonomy): Bacteria > Pseudomonadota > Gammaproteobacteria > Steroidobacterales > Steroidobacteraceae > SCUD01. Next base: position 8,944 of record JAQBHG010000003.1, on the reverse strand, counting down.
CCGCGTCGTGCAACAGGTCCAGCATCGCGAGACGCCGGATCAGCGGATAGGTTCCGCGCAGCGCCTGGACTGCAACGAATGCGCCGCGATTGGGCGTGCCGAGCTGGATCACCCGCGCAATCCGTTCAGCGCCCTTCTGTGCAAGTGCCGCGCGCGCAACCAGCCCGCCCATGCTATGGCCGACCAGCACCACGTCCTGGCGGCGCTCGGTGACCAGGCGTTCCGCCAGCGCGCGTCCGCTCGCCGCGAGATCGAGGCGCCAGTCATAGGGATGGAAAACCGCGTCATAGCCGGCGATCCGGAGCACCAGCCGCAACCGTTCATAGGCGAAACGCAGGACACCCAACGGCCCGTAGCGGCGGCCGCGCGGCAGGGCGAGCTTGGTCAGTCCGCCGAGGGCGATTTCGGCCGGGTCAAACCACTTGATGTCGTCGGGCAGGCCCTTGCGCGGACGGCCGAGGGTCGAGCCCATGATGCCGGGCAGGATCAGTACGCGTGGCCCGCCACGCATGCCTGCTGCGCGCCGGGCGAGCCGCGACAGTTCCTGATCGGTCTCCAGATACGATGACATCCGGCGATTCTACAGGCGAATGTAAGATGGAAGGCATGACGCAACGCACCGCGCACGTCGATACATTCGCGCGCGACCGCCTGCCGCCGCCCGACCAATGGCCCCGGCTGCATTTCGACTTGCCGGAGCTCTGCTATCCCGAGCGCCTCAATTGCGCGACCGTGTTGCTGGACGATGCGGTCGCGGAAGGCCATGGTGAGCGGCCGGCGATCCTGACCGGGACCGGCGACATCAGCTACCGGGAGTTGCTGGCCCGCGCAAACCGGATTGCAAACGTGCTGCAGGCCACGGGCGTCCGTCCCGGCAACCGGGTGCTGCTGCGCGGGTACAACGGCCCGGAGTTGTACGCCTGCTGGCTGGCCGTCATCAAGTCGGGTGCGATCGCGGTCACCACCATGCCGATGCTCAGGGCGCCCGAACTGACTGCGATCATGGAAAAGAGCAGGCCGGCGGTCGCGCTATCCGACCAGCGGCTGGTGGCCGAGCTGGCCACGGCGGCAAAGGCGACGGGACTCGGCCAGATCATCAAGTGGGGTGATGGCGATCTCGAGGGCCGCATGGCCGCGACCGCGGACCGATTCACCAATGTGGACACGGCTTCCGACGACGTGTGCCTGCTGGCGTTCACCTCGGGCACGACAGGCCGGCCCAAGGCCTGCGCTCATTTTCACCGCGACGTGCTCGCGATGGCGGATGTCGTCGCACGGCACCTCCTGAAAACAGGGCCGGACGATATCTATATCGGCAGCCCGCCACTGGGATTCACATTTGGCCTCGGGGCGCTCCTGGTATTTCCATTTCGTTTCCGCGGAGCGGTGGTGCCGGTGGAAGTACCGGCGCCCGCGGCGCTCCTGGCTGCCATCGAGCGGCACAGGGCGACCTGCCTGTTCACCGCGCCATTCGCCTATCGGGCGCTGATGCCCGAGCTCGAGGGCCGGAACATCGGCTCATTGCGGCAATGCGTGTCGGCCGGCGAGTTCCTGCCGAAGGCCGTCTCCGATGCCTGGCATGAGCGGACGGGCATTCGCATCATCGACGGCATCGGCGCGACCGAGATGATCCACATCTTCATCTCGGCGGCAGGCGACGCGATTCGCCCGGGCGCTACGGGCAAGCCCTTGCCAGGTTACAAAGCCTGCGTGCTGGATGAGAATGGCAGGCCGTTGCCGGCGGGGCATGTCGGTCGTCTCGCCGTCACCGGGCCGACCGGCTGCCGTTACCTCGAAGACGAGCGCCAGCGCGACTACGTGCAGTCGGGCTGGAATGTGACAGGTGATCTCTATCGCATGGACGAGGACGGATATTTCTGGTTCATCTCGCGCGCCGACGACATGATCATTTCGGCCGGCTACAACATCGCGGGGCTCGAGGTCGAATGGGCGCTGCTCGCGCACCCGGCAGTGCGCGAGTGCGCAGTCGTCGGCGCGCCGGACGCGGAGCGCGGCATGGTCGTCAAGGCCTATGTCGTGCCGCAGGCGGGGCTTGCGGCGGACGCGGCACTGGTCCGCGAACTGCAGGACTTCGTCAAGCAGCGCATCGCGCCATACAAGTACCCGCGCCAGATCGAATTCCTCGAGGCGCTCCCGAAGACGGCGACCGGCAAGCTGCAGCGCAAGGCACTGCGCCAGGGCGGTTGAAGCGGCAGCCGCAACCGGGCGCCAATTCACGTTTATTGCGCAATTACTTGACATGTCAATGATATAGGCCTGTAATTTATCCGGGTTACGGGAGATCCGGTTGAAAAGGGTCGTTTGCCTTGGCGGCGGACCGGCGGGACTTTATTCGGCGATCCTGTTCAGGAAGGCGCTGCCGCGCGCACGGGTCGAGGTCCATGAACGCAATCGCCCGGATGACACCTTCGGCTGGGGCGTCGTGTTCTCCGACCGCACGATGGAGGGCTTCCGGGAGGCAGACGCGCCCACGCACGAGGCGATCACCGCGGGGTTCCATCATTGGGACGACATCGACGTGCACTACCGCGGCACGATGACCACGACCGGCGGGCACGGATTCTGCGGCATCAGCCGCAAGCGCCTGCTGAACATCCTGCAGCAGCGGGCCGCGGAACTCGGCGTGCAACAGACCTTTGAACACGAAGTCGACGACGACGCACCCTATGCCGACGCGGATCTCGTCATCGCCGCGGATGGCGTCAACAGCAAAACCCGTGCGCGTCACGCGAATGTCTTCGAGCCCGATATCGACGTGCGCCAATGCCGCTTCATCTGGCTCGGCACGAGGCAGCGCTTTCCGGCATTCACCTTTGCCTTCGAGCAGACCGAGCACGGCTGGTTCCAGATCCACGCCTACCAGTTCAGCGGCGATCTCTCGACGGTGATCGTCGAGACCCGCGAGGAGACCTGGCGTGCGCACGGGCTCGACAAGTTTGATCACAGGCAGTCCATCGCGTTCTGCGAGCGGCTGTTCGGGAAGTACCTGGGCGATCATCCGCTGTTGAGCAATGCGCTGCACCTGCGCGGCTCGGCCTGGCTCAATTTCAACCGCGTGCTGTGCCGGCGCTGGCATCACCGCAACCTGGTGCTGATCGGCGATGCCGCGCACACGGCGCATTTCTCGATCGGCTCGGGCACCAAGCTCGCGATGGAAGATGCGATCGGGCTGACAAGGCGTGTGGCGCACGCGACCGACGTGCCGGCCGGCCTTGCGCTCTATCAGGAGGAGCGCTCGCTGGAGGCGCTCAAGTTGCAAAGCGCCGCGCGCAACCGCATGCGCTGGTTCGAGGAAGTCGTGCGCTACGTGAACTTCGAGCCCTGGCAATTCACCTACAGCCTGTTGACCGGCAGCCAGCGCATCGGCCACGACAACCTGCGGTTGCGCGATCCGGTCTTTGTTCACGGCGTCGAGGCGAAACTCGCCGCGTCCGCGGGTGCGCCGACGGCAAGGCCGCCGATGTTCCTGCCATTTCAGCTGCGTGGAATGAGAGTCGAGAATCGCGTCATCGTCTCGCCGATGGCGCAGTACCTCGCGGTGGACGGCATGCCCGGCGACTGGCATTTGGTGCACCTGGGCGCGCGGGCGACCGGTGGCGCGGGTCTCGTATTCACGGAGATGACCTGCGTGTCCTCGGAAGGACGCATCTCGCCCGGTTGCACGGGGCTGTGGAACGCAGCGCAGGGCGCGGCCTGGCGGCGCATCGTGGACTTCGTGCACGGGGCAAGCCCGGCGAAGATCTGCCTGCAACTCGGTCATTCGGGCCGCAAGGGCTCGACCCAGCTCGGCTGGGAGCAATCGGATCACCCGCTGCCGACAGGCAACTGGGAGACGATCGCGCCTTCGGCGATTCCTTATTACGAGGGCATCAGCACAGCGCCACGCGCGATGACGCGCGCCGACATGGATACCGTGCTCGCCGACTTCCTGCGTGCGACGCAGCTCGGCGCGGAAGCGGGATTCGACATGCTGGAACTTCACATGGCGCATGGCTACCTGCTCGCCAGTTTCCTCTCGCCGCTCACCAACCGGCGCGTGGACGAGTACGGTGGACCACTCGCCAATCGCCTGCGGTTCCCGCTTGAATTGCTCGCGGCCGTACGCAAGGTCTGGCCGGCGGACAAGCCGCTCTCGGTGCGGCTATCCGCCAGCGACTGGGCCGAGGGCGGCCTGGGCGAAGATGAGCTGCTCGACATCGCGCGTGCCATGAAGGCGGCCGGCGCCGACATCCTGGATCTGTCGAGCGGGCAGACCGTGCCCTGGCAAAAGCCCGTGTACGGGCGCATGTGGCAGACGCCATTCTCGGACCAGGTCCGCAATCTCACGGGCATGCCGACCATTGCGGTCGGCAACATCTACGAGGCGGACCATGTGAACTCGATCATCGCCTCGGGCCGCGCCGATCTCTGCGCACTTGCGCGCCCGCACCTGGCCGATGCGGCATGGACGCTGCACGCCGCGGCCGCTCAGGGCTATCACGAGCAATGGTGGCCAAGACCCTACGAAACGGCAAAGCGCCAGCTCGAACGCAATCTCGAGCGCGCTGCGCAGATGGCGGGACCGGTCTGATGCCGCGCCCGGCGCCCGATGCTGAAACACGCGCTGCGAGCGACGATCACGCCGCCATCCGGCTCTGGTTGCGGATGCTCGCCACCAACCGCCTGATCGAAACGCGCACGCGCCGGCTGCTGCAGGAACGCTATGGCACCACGCTGCCGCGCTTTGACCTGATGGCCCAGCTCGAGCGCGTGCCGGCCGGACTCAAGATGAACGAGCTGTCGAAGCGCATGATGGTGACCGGCGGTAATGTCACCGGCATCACCGACGGGCTCGCGCAGGAAGGCCTGGTCGAACGCGTGGACGACCCGGATGACCGGCGTGCCTGGCTCGTGCGGCTGACACCGGCGGGGCGGCGGGCATTCGCGCGGATGGCGCGTGAGCATGAGCGCTGGGTCGTCGAGGCATTCGGCGCGCTGGGTGTGCGCGAAATGTCGGTGATGGCGGGTTGCCTGGCGCGCCTGAAGACGCATGTCCGTTCACTGGAGGGGCGAGACGCATGAGCATCAAATCGGCAGAGCATTTCCTGTGGAATGTCGAGGGCAGGGTCGGCCACGTGACGCTGAATCGTCCCGAACGCAAGAATCCGCTGACTTTCGAGTCCTATGCGGAGCTGCGCGATCTGTTCCGGGCGCTGACGACAGACAATAACGTGCGCGCGGTCGTGATCGACGGTGCGGATGGCAATTTCTGCTCCGGCGGCGACGTGCACGAGATCATCGGGCCGTTGACGAAGATGACGAAGCCCGGGCTCCTCAACTTTACGCGCATGACCGGAGACCTCGTGCGTGCGATGCGCGCCTGCCCGCAGCCGATCGTCGCGGCGGTCGACGGCATTTGCGCGGGCGCCGGCGCCATCCTCGCGCTCGCTTCCGATTTCCGCATTGCGACACCGACCGCGCGCACGGCATTCCTTTTCGTGAAAGTCGGTCTCGCGGGCTGCGACATGGGTGCTTGCGCACTGCTGCCGAGGGTGGTCGGCCAGGGCCGCGCCGCGGAGCTCCTCTACACCGGGCGCTCGTTCAGCGCCGGGGAGGGCGAGCGCTGGGGCTTCTACAATTCCATCGTGCAGGCGGATGCGCTGCTGCCTGAGGCGATGCGCCTGGCGGGCGAAATCGCCGCTGGCCCCAGCTTTGCTCACGCGATGACCAAGAAGATGCTGCATCGCGAATGGAACATGGGCATTGACGAGGCGCTCGACGCAGAGTCGAAGGCGCAGGCCGTCTGCATGCAGACCGCGGATTTCAAGCGCGCCTACGAGGCATTCGCGGAAAAACGCAAACCGGTATTCGAGGGCAACTGATGACGAGCACAAATGACTGCCTGAAATGGCCCTTCTTCGACGAGCCGCATCGGCTGCTCGCGCAGGAGGGAGAGGACTGGGCCGCGGTGAATCTTGCTGCAGATGCGCATCCTTCGGAGCGAGCGGCCGTGGATACGCGCTGCCGCGCACTGGTCACGGGACTCGGCAAGGCGGGCCTGCTGCGGCACTGCCTGCGCGCGGCTGACGGCGGCGTCGCAGCGGATTTCGATGCCCGCTCGATCTGCGTACTGCGGCATACGCTCGCATATCACGATGGCCTGGCGGATTTTGCCTTTGCGATGCAGGGACTCGGCAGCGCTCCGCTGTCGCTCGCGGGCTCCGAGCAGACGCGTGCGCTGTGGCTGCCACGAGTCGCCGCCGGAACGGCGATTGCCGCATTCGCTCTGTCGGAACCGGAGGCGGGCTCGGATGTCGCGGCGATGCAATCGACCGCCCACCGCGACGGCGGCTACTACGTACTGGATGGCGCCAAGACCTGGATCTCGAATGGCGGCATTGCCGACTTCTACTGCGTGTTCGCGCGCACGGCCCCGGGCGTGCGCCGCGCGGACGGCAGCATCTCGGCCGAAGGCATCAGTGCCTTCGTCGTGAAGCCGGGCGATGCGGGCTTCGCGATCGCCGAGCGTATCGACACGATGGCGCCGCATCCGCTCGCGCGCCTGGCATTCGAGGATTGTCGCATTCCGGCAGCACGGCTGATCGGCGCGGAAGGCGAGGGATTCCGCATCGCGATGCGGACGCTCGATATTTTCCGCACCTCGGTCGCGGCGGCTGCCTGCGGTTTCGCGCGCCGCGCATTCGACGAAGCACTGAAACATGTGCTGGAACGGGTGATGTTCGGCCGCAAGCTGGCGGACTTCCAGCTCACGCAATCAGCACTCGCCGACATGGCGACCGGTCTGGATGCGGCAGAACTGCTGACCTATCGCGCCGCCTGGCTGCGCGACCGTGGCCAGCCTTTCACTGCCGCCGCGGCGATGGCGAAGCTGACCGCAACCGAGACCGCTCAGTCGGTCATCGACCGCGCGCTGCAGATGTTCGGTGGCCGTGGTGTCGTTCAGGGCGAGATCGTCGAGCGCCTGTACCGGGAAATTCGGGCGCTTCGGATCTACGAGGGTGCGAGCGAAGTGCAGAAGCTGATCATCGGCCGGGAGCTGTTGAAATGAGTCACCAGATCCTGCAACCGTCCGGCTGGCCGCGACCTAGCGGCTACGCTAATGGCATGGCGGCCGAAGGCCGGCAGATTTTTATCTCCGGGCAGATCGGCTGGAACACCAAACAGCAGTTCGCGAGCGATGATCTGGCAGTACAGGTACGTCAGGCGCTGGCCAACATCGTAGAAGTGCTCGCCTGTGCGAATGCGAAGCCGGAGCATCTAGTGCGCCTGACCTGGTATGTCACCAGTCGCGAGGAGTATTACGCCTCGATTGTGGCCATCGGCACGGCCTATCGCGAAGTCATTGGCCGGCATTTCCCGGCGATGTCGGTCGTGGTGGTGGCAGGACTCCTCGAGCCGCGTGCGAAAGTCGAGATCGAGGCGACGGCAGTCGTCTAGGAATCAGCGGCCTCATTTGCAGGCCGTGAACGCCTCGATCATTGCGCGCTGGGCGGCAATGCGTTGCCCGATCGGATGCTGACCCGGCGTTTCGACGCAGGCGGCGCGTGCGACACCCAGATCCATCAGCCATGACTCGAAAGAGCCATCGTAATGATTGAACACTATGCCACCCGCGACCGTGCATCCATCCACCGTGCCGTCGGGGTGCAACGGAAAGTATGCTGCATTGGCGGCAAGCAGCGATTGGCTGAAAGCACCCGGCGCCTCCGCGCGCTCGCAGCTGTAGAGGTATCCGTGTGATAGCAGCACGTCTTCGTGGCAAGTCAGGAGCCCGTCACGGGCCGCCTCCGCCAGAAGCTCACGATGTGCGAGCAACAGCCGGCCTTCTTGCGAAAGGCTTTCGCCGGGCAGGCCGAGATAGCCACGGTTCGGGTTCTCGCCGTGAGTGTTGAATCGTGTACCGGCACGAAAGCCCGTCACGTTGATCAATGGCAATACCGTCAGCCGCACGCTGGACAGCAGGTCCTGATCGGCCGCCTCGAGGAATTCGAGTACTCCCCAGGGCCCCGCCGGCTCTTCGCCGTGAAATCCGCTGGCGAGCAACAACCGCGGCGCGTCCGCTGCGCCGGCTCCGGTTCGTAGCAGCAGCAATGGCTCGTCGCCAGCCGTTCCCAGCACGACCAATTCCCAGTCTCGCCGCGCAGCGAGTGATTCCAGGCGACGCCGATAGTGGCCCCAGTCATTGCTGGCATTTCCATCAGGCAGGACCCAGGTCCAGGATTTCAGCTCGGCATCATTCATGGGGTGCGGTTGTCCATTCCGATTCGCGGCTTACCCACCGTCATTTCCTCAGGCAATGGTACGCGAGACGATATCGCACACTGCCGCAATCGCCTCGCCGCGCGTCGTCGACCGCCGCCAGGCCGCGCCGATCAGGCGTGACGGCGATGGCGGCGCGAATGGCCTGACGGCGAGTCCGCGCGCAGCGCCGAATGGACCCTCGACCGCAAGCCGTGGCAGCAGCGTGAGGCCGAGGCCCGCTGCGACCATCTGCCTGAGCGTCTCGAGGCTGGTCGCGCCGAAGTCCTGCTCTTCCGTGCCGGCCTTGCGGCAGACATCGAGTGCCTGGTCGCGCAGGCAATGGCCGTCCTCGAGCAGCAGCAGCGTCTCGCCAGCGAGGTCGGCACTCCTGAGCCTGCGTCGCGCCGCGAGCCGGTGGCGATCCGGCATCGCAACCACGAAGGCTTCGGCAAACAGGGAGCGCGTCTCCAGGCCGCGCGTATCGGTCGGCAACGCGAGCAATGCGAGATCGAGCTCGCCTTCCACGACTCGGGCGATGAGCGGCGCGGTTTGGTGTTCATGCAGCAGCAATTGCAGTTTCGGCAGCGCGCGCTGCAGGCGCGGCGCGATGCGCGGGAGCAGGTAGGGCCCGAGCGTCGGAATCAGTCCGATCTTGAGTTGCCCACCCAGCGGATCCTGGGTG
>JAQBHG010000002.1:0-5380 GCA_032127975.1 Steroidobacteraceae bacterium | reverse complement strand
TTGCCGCCCGCGATCACGGCCCCTGCGTGCCCCATGCGCTTGCCGGCCGGCGCCGTGACGCCCGCGATATAGGCGATGACCGGTTTCGAAACGTGACGGTGGATGTAGTCCGCAGCCGCCTCTTCATCGCTGCCGCCGATCTCACCAACCATCACGATCCCTTCGGTGCGATCGTCCTTCTCGAAGAGCGCGATGACGTCGACGAAATTCATGCCGCGCACCGGGTCACCGCCGATACCGACGCAGCTGCTCTGCCCCAGGCCGAGATTCGTGGTCTGGAACACCGCTTCGTAGGTCAGCGTACCGGAGCGCGAAACGATGCCGACGCGCCCGGGCTTGTGAATGAATCCGGGCATGATGCCAACCTTGCATTCGCCCGGCGTGATCACGCCGGGGCAATTGGGGCCGACCAGCCGGCAACGGTGGCCCGCAAGCGCGGCCTTGACCTTGACCATGTCGTTGACCGGGATGCCTTCGGTGATGCAGACAATCAGCCGGATGCCCGCGTCGGCCGCCTCGAGGATCGCATCGGCCGCGAATGGCGCCGGCACGTAGATCATGCTGACGTCCGCGCCGGTCGCGGCCACCGCGTCGTGCACGGCGTTGAACACCGGGAGATCGAGATGACGCTCGCCGCCACGCCCCGGGGTCACGCCGCCAACCAGCCGGGTGCCGTAGGCAATGGCCTGCTCGGAATGGAATGTGCCCTGCTTGCCGGTGAATCCCTGGCAGATCACGCGACTCTTGCGGTCGACCAGGATACTCATCGACGCGCCGCGCGGGAGGCAGAGCGCACCGCCTTGGTGGCCGCGTCGGTGAGATCCTTTGCGGCAGTGATTGCGAGCTTGCTCGCGGACAGGATCTTGCGCGCGCGATCGGCATTCGTGCCTTCGAGGCGCACGATCACGGGCACCGTAACGCCCACCTGCTGGACCGCCTGCACGATGCCCTCCGCGATCACGTCGCAGCGCACGATGCCGCCGAAAATATTCACCAGCACGGCGCGCACGCGCTCATTCGAAAGGATCAGCCGGAATGCCGCCGTAACGCGCTCGGCCGTCGCCGTACCGCCGACATCGAGGAAATTGGCAGGCGCCCCGCCGTGCAGCTTGATCAGGTCCATGGTAGCCATCGCGAGGCCCGCGCCATTGACCATGCAGGCAATGTTTCCGTCCAGCGAAACGTAGCTGAGGTCATGCTCGGAAGCCGCGCGCTCCATCGCGTCCTCCTGCGACGGATCGCGAAGCTCGACCAGCGCGGGCTGGCGATAGAGCGCATTCGCCTCGGCATTGATCTTTGCATCCAGCGCCACCAGCCGGCCGTCCCTGGTGACGATCAGCGGATTGATCTCGATCAGCCCCAGGTCTTTTTCCAGGTACAGGCGATACAGCGAACGCGCGATGCGCTCGAACGCGGCGACCTGCGCTCCTGCCAGGCCCAGGCTGAACGCCATGCGGCGACACTGATAGCCCTGCAAGCCCGCCGCAGGATCGATGTCGGCGCGCAGGATCCTTTCCGGCTCGCGCGCGGCAACCTCTTCGATGTCAATGCCGCCGGCCGCCGAGGCAACGAAGGCGATTCGCCCGCGCTCGCGATTCAGGAGCAGGCTCAGATACAACTCGCGCTCGATCGCACTGCCGGATTCGACATAGACCAGGTTGACCGGCAGGCCTTCCGCGCCGGTCTGCTTCGTGACCAGGCGCTGCCCCAGCATCGCCGCCGCGGCCAGGCCGACTTCCCTTTCCGAACGGCAAAGCTTCACGCCACCTGCCTTGCCGCGGCCGCCGGCATGGACCTGGGCCTTGACCACCCACACCGGGCCGTCCAGTTCCCGGCACGCGGCGAGGGCTTCGGCCTCGCTTGCGGCGATCTTTCCGGGCGGGACCGGGATCCCGTACTCGCCGAAAATCCGCTTCGACTGGTACTCGTGAAGATTCATCGCGGCATTGTAACGGGAGCCTTGAACCGCGTCGCATTCGTGCGCTGCCGCAGGGGTTTCGGCTGTTTCGCATGCTAGAGTGCAGCCCGTGAAAGGTCCGGCGGACATCGAGCGCACGACCGGCGATCCGGAGCTCGCCTGGCGCGTGCTGGGGCTTCTGAATCTCTACCGGCTCTCCGTACCGTCGGTGTTGTCTGTGCTGCTCGCGCTGGCCGCGCGGCCGCATGCGCCGGGCACCGGATTTTCCACCCTCTACCTTTATACGCTCGCCGCCTGGTTCACGACCGGCGTGATCTCGATCGGGCTCCTGAAGACGCGCTGGCCCAGCCTGCAGGCCCAGGCCCTCATCCACGTCGCATTCGACGTCTTCGCCGTGACGATGTTGCTGTTCCTGAGCGCTGGGGCCGCGAGCGGCCTCGGCCTGCTCTTGATCATGCCGGTGGCGGCGGTCAGCATCCTGCTGCCGAATCGCACGGCGACCATGGTGGCGGCTTTTGCCGCGCTCTTCGTGCTCGGCCAGCAGCTCGCGCTCTCGATTGCAGGTATCGCCGATCCTTCGGAACTGACCCAGGCCGGCTTGCTGGGTGCGGTGATATTTTTCGCGGCGCTGGCGGTCGCGCCGCTCGCGCGTCGCCTGCGCGAAAGCGAGGCGCTGGTGCGCCAGCGCGACATCGATCTCGCGAATCTCGCCGAACTCTCGCAGTACATCGTCGAGCGACTGCGCGAAAGCCTGGTGGTCGTGGACGAACAGGATCGCATCCGGCTGATCAACGAATCGGCGCGGCAGATCCTGGGCGGCAACATCAGCGCGAATGCGCTTCTCGGCGAGGTATCGCCGCGACTCCTGTACCTCCTGACGATGTGGCGCCAGCGCCCGCCGGACTCCGATACGACCGGCGCCAATCTGCTGGCCGCTGACGGGCTCAGGGAAGTACGGCCGCACTTCGCACCGCTCGGCCAGGGGCGGCCACCACCGGTGCTGGTTTTCCTCGAAGACCTGACGGCACTCGACGATCGCATCCAGCAATCCCGGCTCGCTGCGCTGGGGCGGCTTTCCGCGAGCATCGCGCACGAAATCAGGAACCCGGTCGGTGCGATCAGTCATGCGGGACAACTGCTGGCCGAGGATCCGAGTCTCTCGGAATCCGGCTGTCGCATGACCGAGATCATCAAGGCCAACGCCGAGCGGGTCAGCACCATCATCGGCAATGTGCAGCAGCTCGCGCGCCGCGAGACCACGCGTCCCGAGCGCATGCCGCTCGGCGAGTGGCTGACCGACTTCGTGCAGGAATTCGTCGTCACCGGCAACCACGTGCCGGACCAGATGATTTTCGAGATGCCCGAACCGGATCTCGAAGTGCGGGTGGACCCGTCGCATCTGCACCAGATCCTGTGGAATCTCTGCGAAAACGCCTTCCGCTACGCGGTACGGAGCGAAGGTGACCGCGTCGAATTGCGCGTCGGCCGGCTGGCCGGCAGCAACCGGCCATTCCTGGAGGTGCTGGATCGCGGCCCAGGCATCGATCCCGCGTTGACCGACAGGATCTTCGAGCCATTCTTCACTTCGCGTGCCAGCGGCACCGGTCTTGGCCTGTTCATCGCGCGCGAGCTTGCGCAGTGCAATGGCGCACTGCTCGTGTTCGAGCCGCGCCAGGGCGGCGGCGGAATCTTCCGGATCGTCTTTGCGGACCCGCTGCGCTGGGAACAATCCTGATGGCCAGGGAAAACCCGAGGGCGCTGATCGTCGACGATGAGCCGGATCTTTGCGAGCTCCTGTCGCTGACACTTGCGCGAATGGATGTCGATTCGAATTCCGTGCACGACCTGGCCGGCGCGCGGCGCGAACTGCTGGGGCGCCAGGATTATTCGCTTTGCCTGACCGACCTGCGCCTGCCGGACGGCGACGGCATCGAGCTGCTCGAATGGATACAGGACCATGCGCCTGAGCTTCCGGTCGCCGTGATCACCGCGCATGGCCATGTCGAAGCGGCCGTCCGCGCGCTGAAACTCGGCGCATTCGACTTCGTATCCAAGCCGCTCGATATCTCTGACCTGCGCAAGCTGGTCAACCAGGCCCTGAAGCTTTCCGACGGCCGGCGCGCCAGTGACGGCGGCAGGATCCTGCTCGGCGATTCCGAGCCGATGCAGAAGCTGCGCGCCATGATAGGCCGCGTGGCGCGCAGCCAGGCGCCGGTGCACGTCACCGGTGAATCCGGCACCGGCAAGGAGCTGGTCGCGCGCCTCATCCACGAGAGCGGGCCGCGCAAGGACGAACAATTCGTGCCGGTCAGCTGCGGCGCAATTCCGTCGGAGCTGATGGAAAGCGAGCTTTTCGGTCATCGGAGAGGCAGCTTCACCGGCGCCGTGGCGGACAAGCCTGGCCTCGTGCAGACTGCGGAAGGCGGCACCCTGTTCCTGGATGAAGTCGCCGACCTGCCCCTCGCGATGCAGGTCAAGTTGCTGCGCCTGATACAGGAAAAGACCGCGCGCCCGGTGGGCGGGCAGCACGAGGAGCCCGTCGACGTGCGCATCCTCTCGGCGACCCACCGCGATCTCGGTGAACTGGTTGCCGCGGGTCGCTTCCGTGAGGACCTCTACTACCGCATCAACGTGATCGAATTACGCGTACCGTCACTGCGCGAGCGGCTGTCCGACATTCCGGAACTGGCGAAAATGATCACCGAGCGATTTGCCACGCGCATGGGCATGACGCCGCCGGTGATTTCCGGTGAGGCCATGGAAATGCTGCTGGCACACGACTACCCGGGCAACGTGCGCGAGCTCGAGAATGTCATCGAGCGCGCGCTGACGCTGTGCGAAGTCGGTGCGATCCGGGCAGGCGATATCGAGCTCCGGGAATCGCCGGGCCAGGGCGATTCAGCGGACCAGGTGCCGCTTGCGGACACGCTGCCGGACCGGCTCGAAGACATCGAACGCACGTCCATCGTGCGCGCGCTCGAGGAAGCGCGGTACAACAAGACCGCCGCCGCACGTGCGCTCGGCATCAGCTTCCGCGCGCTCCGCTACCGCATCAAGAAGCTCGGCATCGAGTGAGCTGCCGCGATCTGACGCTTTGCGTCAGTCATTGACGCACCGCGTCAGCCCGGGCGTCTGCAAATCCCGACAGGCGCGTGTTTCTGGACCAGAAACTCTATATTTCTTAATGAGTTAGCCGTCAAAGCTGAGATTGGCACGATCCTTGCTTTATCCCGGGTGCATCGGTGCTCTGCACCGCCCTCGGTTCGCAAAGGAGACGACTGAAATGAAATTTATCCAGAAGGGCTTCACGCTCATCGAATTGATGATCGTGGTTGCCATTATCGGCATTCTGGCCGCGATCGCGATCCCGGCCTATCAGGACTACACCATCCGCACGCAGGTCTCTGAAGGCCTGACGCTGGCGGCCGACGTCAAGGCTGGTATCGCCGAGTACGCATCGCA
>JAQBHG010000001.1:0-17039 GCA_032127975.1 Steroidobacteraceae bacterium | reverse complement strand
GGTGCTCGAAATACACCCGCACTCGCGCAAGTTGCGGCGTGGCGCGCTTGCCGGCAATCGCGTCCAGTTGCGGGTGCGCGAGCTCACCGGCGATCTCTCCGCGCTGAACGCGCGGATGCAGGCAATCGTGCACCATGGCGTGCCGAACTATTTCGGACCGCAGCGATTCGGTCGTGGTGGTGCAAATCTCCGGCAGGTCGATGACTGGATCGAGTCGGCGCGGCTGCCGCGCGATCGCACGGTCCGCGGCTTCCTGCTGTCGGCCGCCCGCTCGCTGGCGTTCAACGCCGTGCTCGGGCACCGGGTCGCGGATGGGAGCTGGAATCGCCTGCTGGCCGGCGAGATCGCGAGTCTCGCGGGAAGTTCCTCGGTTTTCCGCGTGCCGGAGCTGGGCGAAGATCTCGCCCGCCGCTGCCGTGAGGGTGACATTCATCCCAGCGGACCGATGTGCGGAGCAAGCGACATGCAGCCCGCGGGCGCATGTGCAACCGTCGAACAGCAGGCGCTCGAGAAACTCTCGCCATTGCCCGAGCGGCTGGCGGCTGTGGTCGCCGGTGAACGGCGTGCCCTGGTGCTGCGGCCCGCCGACATGGCCTGGAGTGTGGGCGGCCAGGAACTCGAGATCAGTTTTGAACTACGGCGCGGTGCATTCGCAACAAGCCTGTTGCGCGAGGCAGTGTCGGCGACAGTGCCGGTGGCGGATACCGATTGACGCGCTCAGGTATCGAGCAGCACGTAGATGGCACCGGTGCCGCCGTCGGGCCTGCGCGCGGAGCAGAAGGCGCTGACAGCATCGTGCCGGCGCAGCCAGCGATTGACGGCGGCCTTCAGCACGGGTCCGCGTCCGCCGGAACCTCGTCCCTTGCCGTGCACGATGCGCACGCAGCGCAGGCTACGCCGGCTTGCGTCCGCCAGAAACCCGAGAATTGCGTGGCGCGCCTGGTCCCGGGTCATGCCGTGCAGGTCGAGCTCGTCACGGCGCGAATAGAGGCCGCGCCGCAGGCGGCGCATCGCGGCTTCGGGAACTCCGTTGCGCCGATAGCTCAGCTCCTCGCCGGTCTCGACCTCGAGATCAGTGGCATCGAGATCAAGCGATTCCGCGAGCACGCGCGCTTCATCCGCGCGACGCAATGCCGCGCGCGCCGGAAGCCTGGGCCGCTGCGGCGCCTGCCGGGCATGCCGGAGCGGCCGCACGTCACGCACGGCTTCGCGAAAAAGCTCCTTTTCGTCTTCATCATGCATTCGAGTGCCCGCGCCCGGCCGGCGAGACCGCCGCTGCTTTGCAGTATAGTGCGGCCCGGTCGCCGGGCACGCGACGGGGATGGACAGGCGAAGCCGTGAAGATTCTTCTTTCAAATGACGATGGCTATCGGGCCGAGGGCCTGCGCTGCCTCAAGGAAGCGCTTGCGGAAGTCGCGCCGCTGACCCTGGTCGCCCCGGACCGCAACCGCAGCGGGGCCAGCCATTCGCTGACGCTCGACGCGCCATTGCAGGTCCAGCAGGTCGAGCCGGATACCTGGTATGTGATCAACGGGACGCCGACCGACTGCGTGCACCTCGCCATCACCGGGCTCTTCGATGATGAATTCGACATGGTCGTATCCGGCGTCAATGACGGTGCCAACCTGGGCGACGACGTGCTGTATTCCGGCACAGTGGCGGCCGCCATCGAGGGGCGCTTTCTGGGCCTGCCGACCATCGCCATGTCGCTGGTGCCCGAAAAGGGAAGCGGCATGCATTTCCAGACCGCGGCGCGCATCGCGCGCGAGCTGGTGCTGCGCTTGCTCGCCAAACCCCTGCATCGGTCCATGATCCTCAATGTCAACGTGCCGGACCTGCCTTACGAGGAATTGCGCGGTTTCGAAGTCACGCGACTTGGCAACCGGCATCGCGCCGAGCCGGCGGTCAGGAGCACCGACCCGCGCGGCCGCCAGATCTACTGGGTCGGAGCCGCTGGATCGGGCCAGGATGCAGGACCGGGCACGGACTTTCATGCGGTTGCGAACAAGTTTGTCTCGGTGACACCGCTGCAGGTCGACCTTACGCGCCACGCCGCACTCGACAGCCTGCGCGACTGGCTGCGGGAGCCGCAGTCGTGAGCGGTGAACGTGAGGAACCGACGCGCAGCGGCATCGGGATGACCTCTGCACGCACACGCGAACGCCTGATCCAGCGCCTCGTCGACCAGGGCATCCGCGATCCGCGGGTACTGGACCGCATTCGCAATGTGCCGCGTCACCTGTTCGTGGACGAAGCGCTGGCGAGCCGCGCCTATGAAGACACGGCCCTGCCGATCGGCCACGGCCAGACGATTTCCCAGCCGTATGTCGTTGCGCGGATGACCGAAGCGGTGACGCTCGGCGGCGTGCCGGACAAGGTGCTCGAGATCGGTACCGGCTGCGGCTACCAGACTGCGGTGCTCGCTCCGCTGGTCGGGCGGCTGTACAGCATCGAGCGAATCGAGGCCCTGCTGCAGCGCGCCAAGGATAGCCTGAAGGAACTCGGCATCCGCAATGTGCGCTTCAAGCATGGTGACGGCAATGCAGGCTGGCCGTCGCAGGCGCCATTTGATGCGATTCTGGTCGCGGCCGCGCCGCATGCAGTGCCGCAGAAGCTGCTGGACCAGCTCGGCGAAGGCGGCAGGCTGGTCGCGCCGATCGGGCCCGAGGGCCGGCAGGAGCTGCTGCGCCTGACGCGACGCGGCGACCAGTTCCTGCGGGAACGACTGGGCTTTGTCAGTTTCGTGCCATTGCTGGGCGGTCTTTCCTGAGGTGGAGGGAAGGAGCAGGGTCGCAGGGCTGACGCTCGCCCGTACTTTCCCGCTGGCGGCCATGCTTGCGCTCGTGGCCTGTGCCGGTGCAGGGAAGAAGCCAGACATCCCGGACCACCACCGTGTGCGCGGCGGCGAGACCCTGTATTCCATTTCGATGCGTTACGGCCTCGATTATCACGATGTGGCGCGCTGGAATCGAATCGGCTCGAGCTATCGGATCTACCCGGGGCAAAGAATTCGGCTGAATCCGCCGCCAGGAGCGCGTTCGAGGCCCGCGCCAGCTGCAAGAGTGCCGCCGGCGCCACCGCCGCGAGCCTCGCCAGATGATCCTGCGCATCGGCCCCCATCCTGGCAATGGCCCGTAAAGGGTGGACGGGTGATCGGGACGGTAACGCAGCCCTCGGGTGGTCTGGGACTGCGCATCGATGGCGCATTGAACCAGCCGGTATTCGCGGCAGCGGCTGGCAAGGTCGTCTATACCGGCAGCGGCCTGCGTGGTTACGGCCAGTTGATCATCGTCACCCATGAGCGGGGCTGGCTGACGGCCTACGGCCACAATGCGCTGCTCCACGTCCGTGAAGGCGAAACCGTGCGCGCCGGTCAGCAGATCGCGGCAATGGGGTTCGCGCCGGGCCAGCAGGCGATGCTGTATTTCGAGATCCGCCTGGACGGGCGACCGCTCGACCCGCTGAAGCAGCTTCCGTCTCGCTGAACCCGCTATCCCGCGCCATCAGACGATCAGCGCGACGGCAACCTCGCGATACTCGGCCAGCAACAGGTTATAGGTGCGGCAGGCGGCCCCGGTGTCCATGACCTCGAGGCCGATGCCACGCGAGGCAAATGCGGCGAACAGTTCCGGTGGCGGCAAGTGCTGCTTCGGGCCGGTGCCGAGTAGCACGACGTCCGGAGAAAGTTCGAGCAGCTGCGCGAAATCACCGATCGCGAGCTTCTCGACCGCCGGCGGTTTCCAGTCCGGGATCACGGCATCGCGCGTCGCGATCAGGCTTTCATGAAAGACGCGCTCGCGCATGCGGATCTCGCCTTCCGCATAGGCGCTGATCGCATTCGAGACGATTCCTTCTTCGCGGTTGATCTGCATCTGCAAGCCTGGCTGAAATATAACCAATCGCAATAATGCGCACCGCTATCATGACCCGCGATGAGCCCTGAGCGCGATAACCGTGGCCTGCCACCCGTGATCAGGCGGCGTCCGCCCGGCGCCGTCGACGCATTGCCCGAGTCGCTCAATCCGGTGCTGAGGCGCGTCTATGCGGCACGCGGTGTCGGCCATCCGGACGAGCTGAAACTCGAGCTCAAGCAGCTGCTGCCTGTGTCGACGCTCGACGGCATCGGGGCCGCCACCGAATTGCTCACGGATCACCTGCTACGCGGGTCGCGAATTCTCGTGGTGGGCGATTTCGATGCGGATGGCGCCACGAGCACCGCACTCATGCTGCGGCAGTTGCGGCGCATCGGCGATGCCCACGTGGATTTCCGCGTGCCGGATCGCATGCGCCACGGTTATGGACTGAGCCCGCTGCTGGTCACGGACCTGGCTGGCGAGCGTGCTGATCTGCTGATCACGGTGGACAACGGTGTCGCGGCATTCGCCGGCATCGAGGCCGCGCAGGCTCTCGGCATGCAGGTGCTGGTCACCGATCACCACCTGCCGGGGCCGACACTTCCGGACTGCGCCGCGATGTTGAACCCGAATCTCCCCGGCTCGGTATTCGGCAGCCGCGCGCTGGCCGGCGTGGGCGTCGCTTTCTACCTGGTGGCGTCCGTGACCCGGGAAATGGAAAAGCGGCGCGGCTGCAGTTTGCCGGCCGCGGCCGAAATGCTGGATCTTGTCGCGCTCGGCACGGTCGCGGACCTCGTGCCGCTCGACCGCAACAACCGGATCCTCGTGCATGAGGGCCTGAAGCGCCTGCGCGCCCGTTCCGCCGCGCCCGGTCTGATGGCGCTGGCGCAGGTTGCCGGCTGCCGCCTCGATGAATTGTCTGCACGTAACCTGGGCCACCAGATCGCGCCGCGGCTGAACGCCGCGGGGCGCATCGACGACATGGCCGTCGGTATCCGCTGTCTCCTGACTGACGATTGGGGTGAGGCGCTCGGGTATGCACAGGAACTGGATCGCCTGAACCGCGAGCGCCGCGAAATGGAATTGCGCATGCGCGATGAGGCGACTGCCGCCGTGCGCCGGCTGCGCCTGCAGGAAGGCAGCCTGCCTGCCGGTGTCGCCCTCTACGACCGCGGCTGGCATGCCGGCATCGTGGGCCTGGTGGCAACCCGCATGAAGGATCGCGTGCATCGCCCGGTCGTTGCATTTGCTCCGGCTGGAGACGGCACATTGCGCGGTTCGGCGCGCTCGGTCGCAGGTGTGCACGTGCGCGACGTGCTCGAGGCGATCGACACGCGCCATCCCGGCCTGATCGACCGTTTCGGCGGTCATGCGATGGCCGCAGGGCTCACGCTGCGGGAAGACCGCCTGCAGAAGTTCACGGATGCATTCGGCGAAGAGGTCGGCCGCCATCTCACAAGTGACCAGATGATGGGCGTGCTGGAGACCGACGGCGAACTCCTGGCCGGCGAGTTGTCGCTCGAGACGGCGCGTGCTCTCGAGGCCGGCGGGCCCTGGGGCCAGTCCTTTCCGGAGCCGCTGTTCGACGGTGAATTCGCCGTGGTCGAGTCGCGCGTGCTCGCGGACCGGCACCTGAAGCTCTGGCTGCGGCCGGGGCCCGCGTCGCAGCCCGTGGAGGCAATTGCATTCGGGCACTTCGATGCAGATGGGTCGCAGCGGCCGGCTGCCGGCGCGCTGGTCCGGCTTGCGTATCGCCTGCAGTCCACGAGTTACGGCGGTACGGCGCGCGCCGAAATGCTGGCTGAATACCTGCAAACCCGCGAATGACCGTCTGCTAAGATTCTGCCCGCATGGAAACCGCAGCAACCCGCCGTTCGATCGACGACCTTCAGCAGCGCCTTGAAGCGCTGAGGGGGTACCTTTGAGTACGATCGCAAGCGCGAGCGGCTCGAGGAGCTCGATCGTGAGCTCGGAAATGCCGCAATCTGGAGCAATCCGGAGCGGGCACAGGAATTCGGGCGTGAGCGCGCGAGGCTTGCATCCACGATCGGCGAACTCGAGCAGATCAGACGCGGACTGACCGAGACCGGAGAGTTGCTGGAACTCGTCGAGGGCGAGGGGGACGATGCCGGATTCGCGGAGGTGGATCGCGATACGCGCGCGTTCGGGGAGCGCGTCAGGCAACTCGAACTGATGCGGATGTTTCCCGGCGAGATGGATCCGCGCGGGGCGTTTCTGGACATCCAGGCGGGGGCGGGCGGCACGGAAGCGCAGGACTGGGCGCAGATGTTGCTGCGAATGTACCTGCGCTGGGCGGACGGCCGCGGATTCCATCCCGATGTGATCGAACAGAGCCCCGGCGAGGTCGCCGGCATAAAAAGCGCCTCGATCCAGATTGACGGGTCCTATGCCTATGGCTGGCTGCGGACGGAGACAGGCGTGCATCGCCTGGTGCGGAAATCGCCATTCGACTCAGGCAACCGGCGCCACACGTCATTCGCATCCGTGTTCGTGTCGCCCGTCATCGACGATGAAATCAACATCGAGGTCAATCCTGCGGATATCGAGATGGATACCTACCGGGCAAGCGGTGCCGGCGGACAGCACGTCAACAAGACGGATTCTGCTGTGCGGCTGCGCCACCTGCCGAGCGGGATCGTCGTGGCCTGCCAGATGGAGCGCAGTCAGCACAAGAACCGCGCGACCGCGATGAAGATGCTGAAGGCGAAGTTGTACGAGCTCGAAGTCAACAAGCGAAACGCAGCGGCCCGCGTGCTCGAGGACCAGAAGACCGATGTGGGCTGGGGTCACCAGATCCGGTCCTATGTTCTGGACCAGTCGCGGATCAAGGATCTGCGCACCGGACACGAGACCGGCAATACCATGGCCGTGCTGGACGGCGACCTTGATCCTTTCATGGAAGCGAGCCTGAAGCAGGGCCTGTAGGATCACCGGAGCGGCGATGGAAGAAAGCCATACGGAACCCGACGAGAATGCGCTGATCGCGGAACGGCGCGCGAAACTCGCGCGGCTGCGCGAGTCCGGCGGCGCGTTCCCGAATGATTTCCGGCGCGACGCGCTGGCGCGTGACCTGCACTCGACCTACGGTGACCGCAGCGAGGAATGGCTGTCATCGAATCCGGTCCGCGTGCACGTCGCCGGCCGGATGATGTTCAAGCGGGTGATGGGCAAGGCCTCCTTTTCGAAGCTGCAGGACGGCAGCGGGCAGATCCAGCTCTATCTCCAGGCGCAGGCGCTTGGAGCGGCGTACGAGGACTTCAAGGGCTGGGATATCGGCGACATCCTCGGCGCGCAAGGCGTGCTGATGCGCACCCGCGCGGGAGAGCTTTCGGTGCGCGTCGAGTCGGCAAGGCTGCTCGTGAAGTCGTTGCGGCCGCTCCCGGACAAGTGGCACGGGCTTGCCGACACGGAAACGCGCTACCGGCAGCGTTATGTCGACCTGATCGTCAACGAGACTGCGCGCGGGACATTCAGGACGCGGACATTTGTCGTGCGCTTCCTGCGCAACTTCCTGGACGCGCTTGACTTCCTCGAGGTCGAGACGCCGATGATGCAGCCGATCCCTGGCGGCGCGCTCGCGCGCCCATTCGTGACGCATCACAACGCACTGGGCCAGGACATGTACCTCCGGGTCGCGCCGGAGCTCTACCTGAAGCGGCTGGTCGTCGGCGGGTTCGAGCGCGTGTACGAGATCAATCGCAGTTTTCGCAATGAAGGACTGTCGACCCAGCACAATCCCGAGTTCACGATGCTCGAGTTGTATCAGGCCTACGCGGATTGCGACGATTTCATGTGCCTCGTCGAGCGGATGATCCAGGGACTCGTCGACGCCGTGGCAGGCTCACGCGACATCCTCTACCAGGGCAGGCGACTGGGCTTCGCCACGCCATTCGCCAGGCTTTCCGTCGAGCAGGCGATCCTTGCCGGGAACCCGGCACTCGATCGGGCGAGACTGCGGGACGTTGAATACCTGCGCGAGGCTTGCGCGAAGCACGGCATTACGCCCGGAAAGGAGGATGGTGCCGGCAAGCTGCAGATCGGGCTGTTCGAGAAGACCTGCGAACATCACCTGGAGCAGCCGACATTCGTGCATTCATATCCGGCCGAAGTGTCGCCGCTGGCGCGCAGGCGGGATTCCGATCCGTTCGTGACCGATCGATTCGAGTTCTTCGTGGACGGGCGCGAACTCGCCAATGGATTTTCGGAGTTAAACGATCCGGAGGACCAGGCCGAGCGCTTTCGTGCGCAGGCCGCCCGCAAGAAGGCGGGTGACGAGGAGGCGATGTTCTACGACGCGGACTACATCCGGGCTTTGGAGTACGGCATGCCACCGGCCGCGGGTCTCGGCGTCGGAATCGACCGGCTGGTGATGTTGCTGACCGACTCGCCGAGCATCCGCGACGTTTTGTTGTTCCCGCAACTCCGACCGGAGTCGGAGGCGGACTAGCGGCGACCGGCCAGGAACGCGCTCGGGCCCTTGAAGAGTCTGTCTTTCACTGCGCCAGTGCGGTCGCGGGCGCCGGAATCGGATAGGGCAGGTCGGCCGGCACGAGTTCCGAGCCGCCCCTTCTGGCTCCCAGCAGGTCACTGCAGTAGCGCAAGTCGGTGACCGCGAGCAATTCCGCGCCAGCCGGGCCATCGAAGCTTGCGACAATCTGCGCGGCCTGCGATTCCCCGCTGTAAAGCATTTGCCCGGGCGTGAAGGACGCTCCGGACGGCCCCGCAAAGCGCAGCATGCGCCGCTTGATGCGGCCCAGATTCTGGGTCCGCGCAACGATTTCCTGGCCGACATAGCAGCCCTTCGTGAAGCTGACTGCGGACAGCAGGTCGAGATTCAGCATTTGCGGAATCCAGTTGCCGGCAGTCTCGGGGTGCACGGTCGGTTCTCCGTCCTCGATGCAGGCGCGGCTCCATTCGCCGGATCCGACAGGGGCACAGTCCTGAAGGATATTCTCCAGCGCTGCCGGCGGACCCAGCAGGACAAGCCGGCGCGCGCTGGCCACCATCACTGTGACGCCCGCGGCGGAGGCCCGCGCCGCAGACCACGCTGCGCCCGGCATCGGGTCGATCAGCCCGGCGACGGCGAGCGCATCATCCTGGTCCTTGATTGCAAGCTCGGCACGCAGGACGAATCTGCCGAGGCGCGCAACCAGCGGTGCCGCCAGCGAACGGCGAACGACGATCAGCACCGTGTCGCCATGCGCGGCGAGCCGCAGGACTTCGAGAACCTTGCCTTCGCGATTGCAGGCGGCGGCCAGCAGGCCCGGGTGGCGCTCCAGCCCGAGCAGGTCATTTGTCAGCTGCCCCTGCAGGAAGGATCGCGCGTCGCGCCCCGACACGGCGACGACCGAAAATGCCGGCAGCATTGCGCAAGATGTTTTCGGCATTGTCACCATCGTAACGCAGCGCATCTCGTCAAATGCGCGGCAAATGACCGTGGGCTGCGGAATCACGATCTGGCAGAATAGGCTGTGATGCAAGCCCCTGAGCCCACGCCAGTTTCAGCCGCCCCGACCAAGGACCCAACAGCCTCGCGAGAGGCCGCTGCCATTGTGCCGGTGGAGATTGGAGGCCCCCCGGGTCCGGAGCCGACGCGCTACGGTGACTGGGAGAAGGCCGGCCGTTGCATGGATTTCTGAAGGTGCCGCAGATGTCGAGCCACGATCGACCGCTGTCCCCGCACTTGCAGGTTTATCGCCTGGCCTTCACGACTGTGCTGTCAGGCCTGCACCGAATCTCGGGCCTTGCGCTGTCCGCCGCCAGCCTGCTGCTGGTCGGCTGGCTGGTCGCGGCGGCCAGCGGCCCGCAAGCCTATGCAACAGCGATCCGGTGGTTTTCGAGCGTACCCGCACGGCTGGTGCTGGTCGCGGCGCTGGGCGCCTTCTGGTACCACCTGTTCAACGGATTGCGGCACATGGCCTGGGATGCCGGCCTCGGCTTTGAAAAATCCGCGACCAGGAGAAGTGGCCTGGTCGTCGTCGGCATGACCGTGCTGGCGTCAATATTGACGCTGGCACCGGCCTGGCGTTTTTTCTGGGCCTGGCCATGAGTGATCGCGTGGCCCCAGTCACGACGGCCGCGACGCCTGATCCGCACGCGAAAAGCCACTGGCGCAACCAGCGCGCGAGCGCGATCGCGATGCTGCCGCTCGGATTCTGGTTCCTGTACATGCTGCTGAATCTGCCGGCCCTCGATCACGCAACGGTGATTGCATGGATCGCCGACCCGCTGCAGGCGTTGCTGCTGTTGCTGTTCGCATTCTGCGCCCTGTGGCATTCCGCGCTTGGTGTGCAGGTCGTGGTCGAGGATTACGTTGGCGGCCGTCTGTACGCGCCGACGGCGCGGCTCCTGAAACTTGCGCACTGGGCGGCTGGCATCGCGATCGCATGGGCAATCTGGGTGATAGCCGTGGGCAGCGCATGAAGGCTTACGAGCTGGTTGATCACCAATTTGACGTCATCGTCGTCGGTGCCGGCGGTGCGGGATTGCGCGCGACGCTGGGTCTCGCCGAGGCCGGGCTGTCGACCGCTTGCGTTACAAAGGTGTTCCCGACACGCAGCCACACGGTGGCGGCGCAAGGCGGAATCAGCGCGGCACTCGGCAACATGGGCGAGGATGACTGGCGTTTCCATTTCTACGACACGATCAAGGGTTCGGACTGGCTGGGCGACCAGGACGCGATCGAATTCATGTGCAAGGAGGCGCCCGAGGCCGTCATCGAGCTCGAGCACTACGGCCTGCCATTCTCGCGCACGGAGGATGGGCGGATTTATCAGCGGCCATTCGGCGGCATGACCACCGGCTACGGCAAGGGCATCGCCCAGCGGACCTGCGCCGCCGCGGATCGCACCGGTCACGCGATGCTCCACACGCTCTACCAGCAATGTCTCCGCCATGACGCCAAGTTCTTCATCGAGTTCTTCGCCATCGACCTGATCATGGAACAGGGCATGTGCCGCGGAGTGCTGGCGCTCGACATGGCGACCGGGACGCTGCACCGATTCCTTGCGCAGGCCACGATCATCGCAACCGGCGGGTATGGCCGGACCTATTTTTCATGCACGTCCGCACATACCTGCACCGGCGATGGCGGGGGCATGGTATTGCGCGCCGGCTTGCCGCTCCAGGACATGGAATTCGTCCAGTTTCATCCGACCGGCATCTACGGGGCCGGCTGCCTGATCACCGAGGGCGTGCGCGGCGAGGGCGGCGTGCTCCGGAATTCCGAGGGCGAGCGTTTCATGGAGCGTTACGCGCCGAATGCCAAGGACCTGGCGTCGCGCGACGTGGTCAGCCGCGCGATGACCATCGAGATCCGCGAGGGCCGCGGGGTCGGCCGGGAGCGTGATCACCTGTTCCTGCACCTCGAGCACCTGGGCGCCGACGTGATCCACAAGCGGCTGCCGGGCATCGCCGAGACCGCGATGATCTTCGCGGGCGTGGATGTGGCGCGTGCGCCGATACCGGTGCTGCCCACCGCTCACTACAACATGGGCGGAATTCCCTGCAATATTCACGGTGAAGTGCTGACTGTCCGCGATGGCGATCCGGAAGCCGTCGTGCCGGGGCTGATGGCGATCGGAGAAGCTGCGTGCGTTTCCGTGCACGGCGCAAATCGCCTCGGCTCGAATTCCCTGCTGGACCTGGTGGTGTTCGGAAGGGCGTCAGCGGCCCGCTGTGCGGCCGTTCTGCAGCCGGGCGCAATGCACCGCAAGCCTGCGGCCCAGGCAACGGACCCGGCAATCGCGCGTCTTGATCGGCTGCGTCATGCGGACGGCAGCCGTCCCACGGCCTCTTTGCGTGACGAAATGCAGCGTGGCATGCAGCTCGATGCTTCTGTTTTCCGGACCGGCTCAACCCTCGCGGGGGGCTGCAAGCGGCTTGGAAGCACCTACGATTCGTTCTCCGATCTGCGGACCCTCGACCGGTCGATGGTGTTCAATACCGACCTGATCGAAGCGCTCGAACTCGATAATCTGCTGCGCCAGGCATTGGCGACAATCCACTCTGCCCTGAATCGCACCGAGAGCCGCGGCGCGCACGCCCGCGAAGACCATCCGGATCGCGACGATGTGACCTGGCTGAAACACACGCTGGCCTGGGTTGCGGACGAAGGCACGGTGCGCTTTGATTATCGGCCGGTGCACCTGAATACGCTGACCGGCGACGTGGAAGCGATACCGCCGCGCGCGAGAACTTACTAGGACGCACTGGAGCACGCCCGATGGCACAGTTCCGTTTGCCCGCGAATTCCCGCTACAAGGATCAGCCCGGTCGCCATTTCCCGGCGCCGCCTGCAGCGACCCGTGTGCGACGGTTCCGCATCTATCGATTTGATCCGGATTCCGGTCAGCCGCCGCGCACCGACACGTATGACGTCGATCTGGACCGCTGCGGGCCGATGGTTCTCGACGCGCTGATCAAGATCAAGAACGAAATCGATTCGACGCTCACGTTCCGGCGCTCCTGCCGGGAAGGAATCTGCGGCTCCTGCGCGATGAATATCGACGGGCTCAACAAGCTTGCCTGCACCTGGCCGATCGAGTCGAGGGGTGCCGAATGCCGGATCTTTCCGCTTCCTCACCTGGCGGTCGTCAAGGACCTGGTGCCGGACCTCTCGCAGTTCTATGAGCAATACGCTTCGGTCCGCCCCTGGCTGCAGACGCGCGAGCCGGCACCGGGCGGGCGCGAACGGACGCAGGCACCCGCAGACCAGGAACTCGTCGACCGGCCTTCGGCCTGCATCCTGTGCGCCTGCTGCTCCACCAGTTGCCCGAGCTACTGGTGGAACAGCGACCGTTATCTGGGCCCGGCCGCACTGCTTGCCGCCTACCGCTGGATCGTGGACACGCGCGATCAGGCCAAGGGTGAGCGCCTCGATCAGCTGCAGGATTCATTCCGGCTCTACCGTTGCCACACGATCATGAATTGTGTCGAAGCCTGCCCCAAGGATCTCAATCCTGCGCGGGCGATCGCGGCCATCAAGCGCGAACTCGCCAGCCGCAGCAGTTGAGGCGACATGGAGGACGTCACACAGGGTTTCCTCCGGTGGCGATGTCGGCGCGGCATGCGGGAGCTGGATATCCTGCTGAGCCGCTGGCTGGACCGGGGCTGGTCATCCGCAGACGCGGGAAGGCGCGCAGCTTTCCTGCGCCTGCTCGAGGAAACCGACCCGCAGATTGCTGACTGGTTGCTGAGTGGCCAGCGACCTGATGATCAACCACTCGCCGGCCTGCTCGATGACATCGTTTCCCGTAGAAATTGAGCCGCGACCGCTGCGACACCTGGCGGCCGTGGCCATGCTGTTGCATGTGGCGGCCGCCGGTTTGCCATGGGCGACGCGCTGTCCCGCCTGGCTCGCGGCTTTCCTTTCGCTGACTGCCATCGCGACCCTTGCAGCGACGATTGGGAGCTTGCCGGGCCGGCATGGCCGGCTGCGGAGCCTTGCCTGGCGTGGCGATGCCTGGTTCGTGAGGCTCGCAGGCGAGGCCTGCGAACGGCGCGCAATACCGGGTCCGGCTACCCGCGTCCATGCTGACCTGATCGCGCTCGATGTCGCGACCGCGCAGGGGCGCCTGGGCTGGCTCCTGACGCGCGCAGCCGTGGATCCCGACCAGTTTCGGCGCCTGAAGGCCCGCCTGCGCCTGGCTTGCTAGAATCGACCGGCTGGATCACACAAGGAGGCGACGCGCGCGATCCCCTGCCAGCCCCGTCGAACTTATGGGACCCCTGCCGGTCATACCCGGCGTGACGGCGGCCGGGATAGCGATGATCGTCGAGCCAATGCGGGCTGAAGCAGGCGATATTGCGCTTGTCCGACGGGTACAGCGGGGCGACAAGGCGGCCTTCGATGCGCTCGTGCTGAAGTACCAGCACAAGGTGCTGAAGCTGGTGCAGCGCTACGTGCGCAATCCGGCAGACGCCGAGGACATCGCGCAGGAGGCTTTCATCAAGGCCTACCGCGCGTTGCCGGCGTTTCGGGGCGACAGCGCCTTCTATACCTGGCTGTACCGGATCGCGATCAACACGGCCAAGAACGCGCTGGTCGCCAACCGGCGCCGGCCGATCTCCTATGACATCGATCCACAGGACGGCTCGCAGGTGCAGGCGCACGCAAGACTTGCCGATACGGAGACACCGGAAGCGCTTGCGCTGACCGAGGAGATTCGCCGTACCGTGAATGAAGCGATCGAGGCCCTGCCGGACGATCTGCGGCTCGCGATCGTGCTGCGCGAACTCGAGGGCCTGAGTTACGAGGATATTGCGAAGACAATGGAATGCCCAGTCGGAACCGTGCGGTCGAGGATCTTCCGGGCACGCGAGGCGATCGATCGCAGTCTGCGCGAAGTATTCGACGGCGGGCTGGGCCGGATCGGAGATTCCTGAATGACTGAACGAATCAAGGAACAGCTTTCTGCTTTTCTGGACGGTGAACTGCCGGAGCCGGAATCGGCGCTTTTGCTGAAGAGACTGGAACGCGACGATGACCTGCGTGGCGCACTGTCGCGTTATTCGCTGATTGGCGCCGTGTTGCGAAGCGACGGCGACGTGCCGGCGGCACGACAGGTCGCTGCACGCGTCAGCGCAGCGATCGCGCGAGAACCATCCGGCCGCATGGCGGTGGTGTCATCACGGTCGGCGGCACTGTTGCGTCCATTGGCAGGCCTCGCGGTGGCCGCGGGTGTTGCGGCGCTTGCATTGCTGCTGATGCCGGGATTCGACACGAAGGACAGCGCGCAGCCGGAACCGGTGCTGGCGCAGGTCGCGGATACGCCAGTCGAGCCCGTGACGGTTGCCGAGGATGAGACTGACGCGCCGTCCCGTTCCTATACGACTCCTGCAGCGGCCGATGGACCGGGTGGCCTGCCTGCTGCGCAATTCGCGAACTATCTGGTGGCGCATAGCAGCTATGCATCGCCGCTCGTCCGGCGAAGCGTCGTGACCGGCTTGATCGCCGCTCCGCAGGAAGCGGGCGGCGGCAATGCGCCGGCGCCCAAGAGTGCTCAGGACAACCCGTGACCATGAGGGCCGTATTGACATTTGTTGCGCTGCTGCTGGCGTTGCCGGTCGCGGCGGAGGACGGGCAGGCCTGGCTCGATCGAATGGCCGGCGCGCTTGCCGGCACCAGTTACTCGGGCGAATTCGTCTGCGAATCAGCCGGGCGCGCGGAACGATTGCGTATCGTGCACCGGGTCCGGGACGGGGCTGTCGCAGAACGCCTGGTATCGCTGACCGGCAACGGGCGCGAACTGATTCGCGACGGCGATGAAGTCGTCGTCTATCTTCCGGACCAGAAACTGGCGATCATCGAGCGCCGGCCGGGAGGCAGCGACCTGATGGGCGCGCTGCCGCTGTTTGGCGGCGAGTTCCGCCCCTGGTATGAGGTCAGCTATGTCGGCCGCGA
Organism: Steroidobacteraceae bacterium; assembly: GCA_032127975.1. Classification (GTDB taxonomy): domain Bacteria; phylum Pseudomonadota; class Gammaproteobacteria; order Steroidobacterales; family Steroidobacteraceae; genus SCUD01. Next base: position 1,760 of record JAQBHG010000001.1, on the reverse strand, counting down.
GGCCGCGCTGCTTGGCCCCGCTGCGGTTGTCGTGGTCCGACCGAAGGACGGCTACCGGTTCGGTTATCGGCTGTGGATCGATGAAGCGACCCACATGCCGGTGCGCAGCGAACTGTCGGACGCCGCCAGCCGCGTAATCGAACGTGTGCGTTTCACCCGCCTCGAGTTCGACGATTCCATCGCGGACGCCGCATTTGAACCCGCCCTTGATCGAGCGAAGCTCCGCTGGGTGCGTCAGGCGCAGCAGACGACGAGTGTCGCGCCGGCCTGGCGCGCGGCGCAGATGCCGCCGGGTTTCCGCCTGTCGGTCAGCGGATTGCAGGCCATGGCCGGCACGAGTGCCCCGGTCAGTCATCTGGTCTTTTCGGACGGGCTTGCGTCGGTGTCCGTGTTCATCGAGAAGCCGGTGCCAGGAGCGGTACCCGTTACCGGATCCGGGCGTTCGGGTGTCGCGTCTGCATTCTCGACGGTCGTCCAGGGCCACCAGGTCACGGTGGTCGGAGAAGTGCCGCCGGACACCCTGAAGTACATCGCGACCGGGCTCACGCCCGCAGCGGCGGGACCCGACCGCTGAGCATCCAGCCGGCCGCCAGGCCACGATTCGTGGTCTACAGCCGGGACGACTGCCCGCTCTGCGACGAATTCATCGCTGAACTGACGCAGCAGCTCGCGCCATTCGCCGAGAGCATCGACGTGCGTGATGTGGATGCCGATCCCGGGACCCGGCGCCGTTACGGCCTGAAGATTCCGGTGCTCACCGTGGATGGCAGTCTGGTCTGCCACGGAAGACTCGACGTCGCGACTGTTGCGCGCTTGCTGGCGCGCTGACCGGCTCCGGCGCGGGCGACTGCTATAATCGCGGTTTCCCCCGGACCGCTTGTCCGGCAACAGAGCGGCCGGTCCCCCTTGATGCAGAAAATCCGCAATTTTTCTATCATCGCGCACATCGATCATGGCAAGTCCACGCTGGCCGACCGGCTGATCCAGGTTTGCGGAGGCCTCGAAGCGCGCGAGATGCAGGCGCAGGTCCTCGACTCGATGGACCTCGAGCGCGAACGCGGCATCACGATCAAGGCCCAGTCGGTCATGCTGCGGTATCTGGCAGCCGACGGCGTCGAATACCAGCTCAATTTCATCGACACGCCGGGTCACGTGGACTTCTCGTACGAAGTTTCGCGCTCGCTCGCCGCCTGCGAGGGCGCGTTGCTCGTGGTGGATGCCGCACAGGGCGTGGAGGCGCAAAGCGTCGCCAATTGCTATACAGCCCTGGAGCAGGGGCTCGAGGTGCTGCCCGTCATCAACAAGATCGACCTGCCCTCGGCGGACCCGGAGCGAGTCATCACCGAGATCGAGCAGATCATCGGCATCGAGGCGAAGGGCGCGCTGCGGGTCAGTGCCAAGACCGGTGAAAATGTCGATCTGCTGCTGGAGGAACTGGTGCGGCGCATACCGCCGCCGCGCGGCGATCCGGAAGCGCCCCTGCAGGCGCTGATCGTGGATTCGTGGTTCGACAACTACGTCGGTGTCGTGTCGCTCGTCCGGGTCGTCAACGGCGCGCTTCGGCGCAACGACCGGATCCGCATGATGTCCACGGGACGCGGCTGGCAGGTCGACCAGGTCGGCCGCTTTACGCCGAAGCGCATCGAGACAGAGGTGCTCGAGACCGGCGAGGTCGGCTGGATGGTCGCCGGCATCAAGGAAATCGACGGCGCGCCGGTCGGCGATACGATCACCCACGAATCGCGGCCCTGCGACGGGCC